>JACQLL010000016.1 GCA_016234025.1 Candidatus Pacearchaeota archaeon
GAATTCTTGGATGCGCTCAAGAACCCGAAATCTTTGAGGGTTCTTGACGTAGTCCACCAATAAATAAAGAGAACGAAGTTCTCTAATCTTCGCTTCTCACGAAGCTTCAGAAAACCGAAAGATTAAATTGGTGGACTATAATTGTATGTTACACTCAATCTAATTTTTTTGTTCAAAGTTCCAGACGTTTACTTTACAGCTCACTGCCTACTTAGTCATTATCTCCAAACCGTCCCGATGCTTCAAAACATAGTCTTTCCCGACTGCTCTTTTTGTTCTAACGTCAATCGCTTTGATAAAATTCTTTCCGATGTCAGAATGCAGACGATAAGCAAAATCCAAAGCAGTTGAGCCATTCTTCATCAGGAAACAGTCTGGTAAAACGTTTCCTTTAGAATCTTCCAGCTTGTCCCCTGCCGGAAAAATCGCAACCATGTCCAAGAGAGATAGAACAACCGTGTTCAGGACATCCTGCACTCCGGTAGAACCAAACTCTTTCAAAAATTTTCTAAGCAACTCCAATCCTTCTTTCTGTTTTGCACTAACCTCCCCAACAATCTCAAAATCAGTTTCTCCCGGGGTATATTTTATAATTCCGAGTTTGTCCGCCTCGCGTAAAGCTAACTCTCCCTCGGCAAAACACGGGATAATCTCGTAATCAAATTCTTTCTTCATCCTCTCAAGATTATCTTTTGATTTTTCTCTGTCCATTTTATTTGCGGCTATTATCATCGGCTTCGTCTCTCTTCTCAACTCTCTCGCAAACTTCGCAACTTCATTATCTTTCCACGAAGCTGGTTTTTCGGAATTTAATTTAACTTTCATGACAACTTTTTTCACGTTATCCTCGCTGACTTTCAAGCCGGAAAATTGTTTGGCAACTGCCTCTGCAAAATTTGACTTCTGCATTTCGATAGTTCTTGCAAAAGTTTTCCAGACCTTCATTAAAATTCCGAGATACCATTTGTCTAGCTCTTTTTCAATAATTTCCAGTCCCTCGCCGGGGTAAAAATCTTCCGTTGGTTTTCCCTCTGCGTTTGTTTCGCCGGACATATCGACGACGTGAATAAACGCATCTGCACAGGCCAAATCATTAAGAAAAGCGTTTCCCAAACCCTTGCCTTCCGAGGCGCCTTCGACTAAACCTGCGACGTCCATTAATTCGAAAGGAACGAACCTCCACTTTCCCTTGACAAAACCCTCGCGCGGGTTGCTTGTCTTGCCAAATTCAGGGGCCAAGTCAAGGATTTTAACATAAGCCATTCCGTGATTCGGTTTTATCGTCGCAAACGGATAGTTCGCAATCAAAACATCTGACAGCGTCGCGGCTTTGAAGAAAGTGCTTTTTCCTACGTTTGGGCGTCCGACTATGCCGATTAACATCTTCGTCTTCCGCAACGAGAAAGCCAATCTTCAGTCAGGAGAGTTTCATCCGCTAAACAATTAATTCTTCTTGCTTTTTTCAGTAGAGAAATTTCTATCTCAAGTATTTTAACCCATTCATTTAAACTCTTGACATTTGCCTGTTCAAATTCCATAATTAAGTTATTGCTCGTTTTGTTATAAATTTTTCGGTTCGCTGGGTTAATAAAATTATGGAAATTAAAAAAAAATTAAAGACCTCTGTCTTCTTTAATCTGCTCCACTATTGATTCTAACGCTGCTTCATCCGTTGTCAGTTTTAAGCAAATACCTCGAGGATTTCTCACCTCAGGTTTATATCTAGCAACAAAAGCTACAGGAATAGAATCTATTTTTCCTTCGCAGATTTCTTGATAATGGTTTTTAAGAACATGGAAATGCGCGAAGCTTCCTTTGCCCGAACTCCACGGCAGATATCTTTGCATCCCGGGTTTATTATAGTCGACGCTTATGAATTCAAATTTCTTATCGTATTCTTCTTCAGAGTAAGTTCTTTCAGTCATCTTATTTCATACCTCCTTTCATTCGTTGAATTTTTTCTTCACATTTTTTTCCGTAAAGAAGAGGAATAAGAAGATCGTACGCTTCTTGCGCTTCATCTGCTTGAAGCTCGCAGCCACGTTCATTCAGAAAGTTGACAACTGATTCTAATTCAGTTAGATGTTCTAAATCTAATTGGGAGAATTTTCCATCTTTAGAATTAAGGCTATTTCTAATTTGCTCGTCAATGTTTCCTCTGCATATAGGATAAAGTATTTGTCCTGAAACAATAGTTCGAGTGGCGCTATCGCGGGCAAATTCTTTCTGCCAATCTTCTCCATAAGCGTACATTCTAAGACGCAAAAAGGAATTATAGACATCTGTCAAGTTTTCTTTAAACTTAGGATTTAACTTTGAATATCTCTCTATGATTTCCTGCTCAGTTCTCGTTCCGATTATTTTTTTGTTTGTCATCTTTGTTTTTCCTGATAAAGTTTGGGGACTGAAATCTCTTCTCTTAATTGATTTAGAAAGATTCGAATAAATTTCAGTCGTGCTTTAGATAATTTAGTTGCTGTGCTAGTATTGAACTTCATTTTTAATAACCGAGAGTAAAAAAAGTCTAAGGTCGAATTTGGAGTATTTGATTCTCTTCTATCACAGAAAGGATCATCAGGACAATAGAATTTTCTTTTCATTTGCCCAGTAGAGGAAAATGACCTCATAATGGCAATCGCTCCCGTGCACTCAAGTCTGTCAGCATCTTGCAATATTTTTGACTCTAACATTATAGGATTTATCCCTTTAGTATAGGAGTGCTCAGCAATTGCTTGTTTAATTAGGGAGATTTTACCTTTCGGATAATTCAATTTATCTAATACCTTTCCGGCAATTTCAGCACTTTCATCTGAAGCATTCTTAGAATTAGAGTGGTTTTTTGGATAGATTACAATATCATGAAATAATGCTGCGGGAATAATTACTTCAAGATCTCCGCCTTCTTTAGATGCGATAAACTTTGCATTGTTTAAAACTCTCAAGGCATGATTAAAATCGTGCGAGACATCATCGTTTGATATCATTCTATGCGCTTCAGCAATTAATCTTTTAGTAAGTTTCATATTGACACACCCCATTTTCTCTTCATCGTTTCTTCTGTGACTTGTTCACTAAGATGTTTCCACATGCAGAATACCTCATAAAGAGTATGTTGTGGACGGTCTACCAACCTGTATTCATCGCCGGTTTTTTCAAAGCAGAAATTTTGATCGTTGAATCCAAGAATATACTCAACACGCAACCGTGCTTTCCCCGTATTTGTAATGCCAAGGAATTGCGCCGGATAAGGATAACCACTCTCTTCTTGTTCAGGCTCGACATATCTAAACAAATCGATGTCATTTTGATAATAGTCATCGCCGTTCTTACTAATTTGATGGCTATGCCTGGCTACAATCTCGTCCAATGCTCTATACAGTTTGTTTCTACTTATCGTCATTTTGAATCACAATTTACCTTATTTCTATTAATATATTAACTTTTCTTCTATAATAGTTGATATATATGCCTTAATCTTTGATAAATAGATATTTATTTAAACTATTAGTCTTTATTATCCCTATGAA
>JACQLL010000004.1 GCA_016234025.1 Candidatus Pacearchaeota archaeon
ATAAAGAGAACGAAGTTCTCTAATCTTCGCTTCTCACGAAGCTTCAGAAAACCGAAAGATTAAATTGGTGGACTATATCAAAGGAAAATATGCTTTAACTCTTAGAAGGATAGAAAAGTAAAATAATAAAACAGATTGAATAAAAGCAACTTTGCCTCAATTTTCATCCCTTATCCCTGCTTCTGTCAGGAAGAACTGGCATTCGTTTTCCGGAAGGTTTGGTGAGTCGATAAGTTTTGCGACTCTGCTTCCTGCTTTGCCTCTCCTTAGATACAGACGATAGGTCGAGGCGTGGGCGAGGATGTTTCCGCCGATTGCCGTCGTCGGGTCGCCGAACATTACAGCGGGATTCGACATGACCTGGTTTGTCACGAAGATTGCGATGTTGTGTTGTTCCGCGAGTTTCATTAAATTATGAAGATAACGATTTAGTTTTTGCTGTCTGTCTGCGAGTTGACCTCTACCCGCGAATTCTGCTCTGAAGTGCGCCGTTAACGAGTCGATTATCATCAGCTTGATTGGCTCTCCGTTTTTTATTAACTCGCTTACTTTGTCTAAAAGAAGGATTTGGTGGTCTGAATTGAACGCCCTCGCGACGAGGATGTTCTTGAGAACTTTTTGAGAGTCTGCGCCGATACCTTCTGCGAGTTGTTTTATTCTTTCAGGGCGGAAGGTGCCTTCTGTGTCGATGTAGACTGCTTTGCCCTCTGCGCCTTTTTGCTCTTTTGGTCGTTGGACGTTTACAGACAGTGTAAGAGCGAGCTGTGTTTTTCCCGAGCCGAATGCTCCGTATGCTTCTGTAATTGCTCTCGTCTCGACGCCCTTTCCTCCGAGAAGATTATCCAGATTTTCAGAGCCAGTTGTTATGAACAAGATGTCCTCTCTTTTTTTAGCGAATTCTTCACCGGACATGAAACCGAGGTTCATCATCGATCTTGCGGACTGAATCGCTTTTCTCGCGACCGCTTCGCCGACGCCGGCCATTTCTGACAATACCGGCGGAGACATCACTGCTAGGCCCATCAAATCGTAGACGCCTGCCGCTTCAAGTTTTGCCGCGATTCCGGGACCAATTCCCGGGACGTCTGTTAATTTTTTTTCCTCACTTACACTCTCTGTCTCTTTTTTTGCAGGCATGCTATTTTGTAAAGAGATGAATATATAAGGATTGTGGGAGTTTCGAGCTATTTTTTATGTCGATTGTCTTTTCCTAATTCTATTTGGCAAATCAAAAATTAAATAATCAAAAGTGTGAAGTCCGAGAGCTGTGATGAAACATTTGTCTGCAAAGTCAAAGCCCTCAAGTTTGTAATCGGGAGCTAAACATTTTCCCATCAAACCTGCGCAAAATGTTATTAAAGGGACTCCTCTTGAGAACAACATTCTTGCTTGATGTGAATTGTATTCTCGCCATTGGGTTCTGTATTCTTCGCACGAAATTTCTTCATAGAGAGCTCTTCTCGCCGTCATTGGTTTCTTTGGGAACGTTTTTTCTAAATCTTTGCCTGTAATTCTTTCTCCTACTTTATACAAGATGTTCGTCAGTCCCATTATTTTTTTGCTTCGAGTTCCTTAACTTTCTATTAATTTAGCTATAAGAGTTTTATTGTGCTATAATTATAGTTTTAAAAGAAGAGATTTATCTCATTTTAATTGATTTACAAACTTAACGAATCTTCTTAACTTAATTAGCCTCTTATTTGTTTTTTGCATAAAATCTCTCGAGCGCGTTTGGCACCTCTGGTGCTTTCCCGACCAAACGACCGTAGTCGCAGTCGAGATAGCTCCTGCCGCCCAGCCTCGACCCGCAGCCAAGCCTGACAACGTAGAACGCCCTTTCATGCGCTTGGTATAATTTTGACGGTAAATATATACCCATCATTGTTTTATATTCAAATTGTTTCTTGCCCTCGTAAAATACTTTTTCTATAACCGCGTCTCTAAATGAGGTATCTCTGCCAAGCAACTCGAGTAAAGCAGGATTCTCTCTTGCTTCACCTTTTCTCATACCTCTGTTAACTATTACATCCTTAGTCAAAAACTCGGCTCCTTGAATCGCTTCGTAAGATTCATGTGGAATTCCTCTGCCGATTAACACTGTATCTTGATTTACTGCTCTTAATGATTCTGACTCTCTTCTAATCTTGAATCTTCCGTCGGTATATGCTCCTTTAGCTGGAACGACAATTCCTGTTCCAGTGTCAATCCAGCTGTTCATCCGGTCGGGTTTTTGGGAATTAACTATCCTTTCGAAAACATCTTCTACTTCGACAGGAACTCTCGGAACATCTACAACTTGTCCATTGGGATTTGTTCCAGAAATCAACAGAGGCATCTGGTCAACATATCTAACTATATTTGCCTCTTCGTCTCGGAAATATCTGTACGGTTGAACTGTGTCGTTTAGGTCTAATGCCATTATTTTTTGAGAAACCAGAGGTTTATAATCCTTTCTATATTGTTTTCACTTTATAGTTAATTGCTATTTTATCCCTTTGCTTCGAGTTCCTTAATCAACTCATTGGGGTTAACATCTTTGATTTCCTGGACTGTCAGTTCGTTAGTATTTGAGAAACTGTTGAGGCGGATTTGGCCCGTGAATAATTTTTCTTCGCCAAGAAGAGAGCGTTTTTTTTCATTGAATTTTTCTATAGAGAATATTTCTTCGTTTTTCAATCCGAGCTTGTTTATTTGTTCTCCGAAAAGGACAGAGCGAATTGTTTCTGTTCCATCGTCGATTATTAGATTAAGAAGGGCTCTTTTTATTGGTTTTATTTTTCCGTGCGTCTGGCATTCTTCATTGGTTGCTTTTTTTCCGCATTGCGGGCAAACTTCAAAATAACGCGGCTCGAAAGTATTGACTATAAATGCCCGAAGCATTACTTCCTCTCCGCTTTTTGTTTCGCTCAACTTTTTTTCGTGGAAAACTTTTTCTGCGATTACTTTATCTATTTTTTCCTTGCTTTCTTTAATGTCTGAGAAAGAAGACAGATGCAGTTCGTTGTTTCTTATGCTTCCGTTTGAAATCTCGACTATCGTATTTTCTTTTATTTTTCCTTTTTCTATCAGCGAGATGTGGTTTGTGTCCCAGAGAACTGTTTTTATGTTAGAAGTCTCGTCAGCGAGAACAAGGTTTGCGACTTTGCCCTCTCTTCCGTTTTTATTGAACTCTCTTACAGGACTTAGTTTTATTACTTTTCCGATGACGTTGACTTTTCTCATCCCCTGAACTAACTCGGAGATTTTCAGTCGTTCCTGATCAAAGTTGATTCCTAATTCTGCGGCGACGATTTGTGCCGCCCCTTCTTTTGAAATCAAGCTTGAGAGTTTTGCTTTTTTTGCTTCGACTCTTCTTTCAATTTCTTCTAATTCAAGACCCGATGAACGACATATTCTTTCTACTAATTGGGAATAGTTATCCATTAGTTTTTTAGAGCAGAACGTTTTATAAGTATTGTTGTTTTATCTTGAGGTCTTGGTTGTGCTCAGGAACTCAAGCACGCCACATACTTTGGCAGGTGGTTCTTGACAACAGTTGGCTTTTTTGAAAAAGTCCTCGGGTAAAAGTTAATCTACGCGAGAATCGTGTTAATTCCGAAGCGAATTAACGTGAAAAAAGAAGTGAAACTGGATAGAAAAATTAAACGGTTGCTGACAAAAATCTGAGCTCCGCGATTTTTGCGTTGTTTCGGGCCGAAAATTTATCATCAAAAAGTCCTTGCGTGTACTACGGCTTAAAAGCCGCAGTTTGTTCGAGATTTTTGGATGCTCGAAGTGTTCCACGCACTAAAGTGCGTGGTTTGTCAGACACTTCGACATCAAACAAATTTAATTGAATCTGGTTTTGGAGCAATGAAACTAAAGTACAACGGATTTACCTTACAAAAAATATCTTGGCCATCAAAGTTGAAGCATATTGTAAGGCTATTGCATACGATATGCGACTGGCAGGTTAGAGATTTTCAATAGAATCCCTGATAAGGCAAAGGTATTTAAATAATCCTCCTTAGTTAAAGTGGATAAACAGTAGTTAAAAAAAGATGAAAAATAAACATGTTTGGACTGCAATCATTGCTATTATTTCAGTCTTAGCCGGAGTTTTGATAGGGACGTCTATTTTCTCCACTATCTCGAGCGATGTGAAGTATTCTCCCAATGCAGCAGAAATAATTGTAACATATCCCTTTGAAACCTCTGAAATAGCCAAACAAACTGAAGGCTGTGACTTCCCAGACGCTGCATGGATACGAATTCCATGCCCTTGGGGTAGGAGTGATGGGTGGTGTTGGCGGATTCCAGAAATAAATGTTGAATGCGACGAAATTATGTGTGACAGGGAAAACTATCACGGATACTGCGTTGACACAGATGAAGATGGTTGTATGGATAGTTGCGTCGATCTTCCCTAATAAAACAAGAGTATGTTTGCAGAAGAATTCTACTGGCAGTACATGTAGAAATTCGTTTCTAGACTTTCTGTTCCGGGATGTTGGCGAATGTTTTTTTGTTTTCAGTTCTTTTGCAAGAGAGAAATATGCACATAGAAGAAGCGATGCCGATGGTTGAATGATTTTCAACAGATCCAACAACCAAAATGTTTTTAAGGGCGGGTTGCTGGGAAAGAAAATGGAAGATAAATTAGAAGGGAATTTGAAGAAAAAAATTGTAAAACCTAATTGGATGAAGATGAAGATTGAGGATGCGGAAAAGATTATTGTCGAGTTGGCTGGGAAGGGAAAGACGCCTGCGCAGATTGGCTCGATTCTTAGGGATGAGTATGGAGTTCCGAGAACGAGGCTGCTTGGAAAGAGATTGGTTAAGATACTGGAAGAGAAGGGGGTGAAGTATAAAGAGGACACTGAAATTATTAATGACAAAATTAGAAAAATCAGGCAACACATCGGCCGGAATAAACATGATTACAGAGCGACAAGATCTCTAACGAAAAATTTGTGGGACTTACACCATTTAGAAAATAATTAAAGAATGTTGGACAAAATAAAAGAGGCGATAAGCAGAATTGAAACTTTGAGCAGAAGAAAGAGGATAATAGTTGTCAGCCATTATGATACCGACGGGATAACCTCCGCGGCTATTTTTTCCAAAGCTCTTTTTAGATGGGGGAAGCAGTTTTCTCTCGAGATTGTTAAAGGACTTGACGAGGCATTTATCAGGAATCTTGGGGAAGATTCAATTTTGATTTTTCTCGATCTTGCTTCGGGAAGTCTGGATTCCCTTAAAGACAAGAAGACGGAAGTTTTCGTTTTTGATCATCATGAAATTGTTCAGAAGATTCCGGAAAACGTTTTTATGGTTAACCCTGTTTTAGAAGGAACGGAGCCGCTCTCCGGCGCGGCCATATGTTATCTTTTTGCAAAGGAGCTCTCAAATGATAATCGTGATCTCGCCAATCTTGCCGTTATTGGAATGGTCGGAGACATGCATGAAAAAAATATCGGGAAAACTTTCGGAGGGATATTGAAGGATTCGGAGAGTGTTGTTAAGAAAGGACTTTTAGTTTATCCTTCGACGAGGCCCCTCGATAAGACACTGGAATACTCTTCAAACCCTTTTATTCCGGGAGTCAGCGGCTCGAGAGAAGGAGTCCTCGAAGTTTTACGCGGCGCAGGAATTCCTCTTGAAGGCGGGAGATATAAATCTCTTCACGAACTTAGCGACGAGGAAATGGGGAGATTAATCACCTCTGTAATGCTGAAGAATGTGGGCCGGAAGAATCAGGAGGAAATGTTGGGGAATATTTTTCTTGTAAGACTTTTCAACCGGCTTGAAGATGCGAGAGAGGTTTCTGCTTTGATTAATGCGTGCAGTAGAATGGGCTATCCTGAAGTGTCTCTTGGTTTTTGTCTTGGGAATAAGTCTTTTAAAGATAAAGCTGAAGATATTTATATAGATTATAAACAGAATCTTGTTTCTGCGCTGAGATATGTCGAGGAGAGCGATAAGCTAGAGGGAAGGAATTATCTTATAATAAACGCTCGGGATAAAATAAGAGACACTATAATCGGGACAGTCGCTTCTATTGTTTCGCATTCGCCTCTTTATCCGGAAGGATTGGTTATTATTGCGCTGGCTTATAACGGCGACATGATAAAAGTTTCTGCGCGGCTTTCCGGAAGAAACGGAAGAAATGTCAGAGAGGTTTTAAGTCAGGCGGTTCTTCCGTTAGGAGGAGAAGTCGGAGGACATCATAATGCGGCAGGATGTTTAATCTCTAAAGAAAAGGAGAGTTTGTTTCTTACGGAACTTCAGAAAGTTCTTGATGTAGAGATGGTAAAGGTTTAGAGGGTTACTCTCTTTTCAAACCAAAGTATCTTTTCCTGGAAGAAGGGTTTAGATTGTTAATCTCCCTTGCTTTTTCTTCGATATATTCATACGGGGCTTTGCAATAATGAGCGACCCAGAATCTTTTTGTTTGTTCTGTATCCCAAACATCTTGCTCTGTAAACTGCGGATTTGCTTGTAAGAATTTTCTGTTCATCGGGGCGCCAGGAAATGGAGTTAGCATAGCGCAGTAAAGTTGTGTTACGTTCGGATATTGAGCTATTGCTCTTGCGAACTTTTCAGTGTTTGCTATTGTCTGCTCTGATTCTCCGGCAGCTCCTAGGATTATACTTCCTGTGATATTTATCCCTCTTTTAGCTAAGCGTTCGGTAGCATCATAATTTGCTTTTAATGTGTATCCTTCCTGCATTGCCCTTAGCATGTCGTTGTCTCCGGAATCGTATCCTATATAGACATATCGAACGTTTAAATCGGCCAATGTTTGAGCCATTTCTTCTGTTATTTCTTTACTTCTTCCGTAGCAAGAAAACTCGAGGTTATACATATCAGAAGGTCTTGCATCGAGCAAGGCGCGAACTCTTTCAGGATTTCCTGTTAAACAATCGCCATAATCCTTGAATGATTGTATGCCTATTGAGTGTTTTGCTTCTCTTACGTCTCTCCAGAATCTTCCCGGAGCTTGATAGTTGTTGAAGGGATAGGGAATATCACAAAAACTACATCCAAGTTTTTCTCTCCAGGCGCAACCGACATGGGTGAATCCCTCGATATACCTTTCGGACATCGCCGGGAATTCTTTTTTATGCTCTTGCCAATATTTCTCAAAATCCATTAAAGAGAAGTCCATGTCGACAAAGCGTGGAGACTGTGTTGGGAGAATTATCTGGTTGTGCTTTATTATTTGATCGGTGTCTCTCCAAAAGAGATTGTTAATTTTTGTATAATCCGGAGCTGACTTTCGTGATTCAATAAGAAACTGGAGAAAAGAGTGTTCACCATCATAGACAATAACTGCATCTATACTTTGCTGATTTTTAAGAATAAGCTCTGCCATTGAAATATTAGCTTTTTCATGTCTCAACACTGCCGAGGCGTGAGGTCCGCCGACGACAACTAATTTTGTTCCGTTTGACTTTGCAAAATTTGCTAGATTCACGCAGTGCTGATAATTATTTGTGTTAGCGCTTAGACCTAAGACCTCGGCTTCCTTGAGTTTTGATTCAAGCTCACTTTCATTGTATGATTCTCCATCAACAACATTCACTTCCCAATCAGGAAAAGTATCTTTAACGAGAGATCCGACTAGTAAGACTCCCATGGGATAATACAATCCGCGAGTTGCGCTTGCGCCGTAATAATTTGTGGGACAAACGAGTGAGATTTTCATTTTAATTATCCTCAAGTTTTTCCAAGAGAAAGATTTAAATATTTGCCGTAAATTATTTACGTCATGAATGAACTGACTGAAAAGCTCAAAGAATTTGGGTTGAGTGAGAAAGAAGCCAAAGTTTATTTAGCA
>JACQLL010000023.1 GCA_016234025.1 Candidatus Pacearchaeota archaeon
GCACCAGTCTTGCCCAGTCCTTATTCGTGAGACTATTTACATCTCACAAAAGTTTTCCAATTATAGGAAAACACTTTGGCTTGCTCTATCACACTTTCGTGTATTGTAAAAGTTCCTCGACTGCTGCACCCCGTAAGGCTGGGAATAGTGTCTCAGATTCCCTCTCAGGGCTTCTCCGCTAAGAGCCCTTACTGATCTTTGCCTTGGTGGGCCATTACCCCGCCAACGAGCTAATCAGCCGCAGCCCCATCCTAGCTTGAATGAAAAAGCATTCCAGCATTCATCATCTATTGGGTATTAGAGTCAGTTTCCCGACATTATTCCCAACGTTAGGGCAGGTTAGCTACGTGTTACTGAGCAGTGCGCTTTTCATCTCTTACGAAACAAAAAAACTTGCATGTCTAATTGCAAACCAGATAGCGGCAGCCTCCAGCAGGATCAACTGGATTTGTTTGTTGATTTAATTAAATAACTTAAGTTATTAATTTCAACATCCTATTGAAAGCATTGCTTTCCGCACTCGACCTCCTTAAAATAGACGTTCGACGCTTGCATACCTCATACCTTAATATGCAAGTCGTCGTTCATTTTTACGACGATAAACATTAAGGCACTCATTTGAGTTAACATTTTAACGAAGGAGTTAGAAAATTTTGCTATTTAAATGTTTGGGAGAATTTTGAATGGCTAAATAAATTTAAACTCTTAGAAAGAAAGAGAAGTATGCATGTTGAAGAATTTAGGAAATGTTTATATGGCATTCACGAAAGAGTTATCTCAGTGATGAGTCCAGTTGTTGACGTAAGCGTTGTGCCTGCGGAAATAGTTGTTAGACCATTGTTAGTTAGATATATGTTCGGTATTAACAAATGTAGTGAAGCTAAAATATTTGTTAGGAAGAACAAAGATGATTTTTATGAAGGCAGAGATATAGATGAGATTGGAATAGCGCACGAAACAGGGCATTACTTTCATTCCCAAAATGCTGGCATGGTAAAAAATCTTGAAGAGATTACAGAAAATGAAAGAACCAAAAAGATAAACAGAGTGATAAATTACCACGAACTTGTTGCTGAGTTTTTTATGTGTTGTTATTTCGACGTGGATTCGGAAGGATATCTCTTTAGCAGAGTTCCTGAACAAGAGCGCGATGAACTTTATTCTCAAATTCAGGAATCTTACTTTTCCATTCCGTCGATTGAAGAAAGAAAAAGAATTATTAAACTACTAATTCACAATAGTTATGACCAAGCGAAAAGAATGTTTAGAAAAAACGGCGAGCTTGAGAGGTTTAGGGAGATTGTGTTCGAGAAGTAAACAAATAATTATAAAGATGTTTAATTTTTTGGTTAGATGATTGTTGTTGACGTCGAGACGACTGGCTTGAGTCCATGGAAAAATTCGATCGTTTCGATTGGAGCAGTCGAGTTTGAGAATCCGAAAAATAGATTTTATGCTGAATGTAATGTTTGGGAAGGAGCGGAGATAAATCAGGAAGCGCTGAATGTTAACGGATTTGAAGAATATGAAATAATTAATAACCCTGACAAATTGTCGACGAAAGAAACGATTCAGAAGTTTATATTCTGGACTGAAAAAATAAAAGACAAGACGCTTGCCGGGCAGAACCCTTTTTTTGACAGGGATTTTTTGTCCGCCTCTGCGAAGAGGTTTGAGATTGAGTGGACCCTCGGAAGAAGGATTGTTGACTTGCATTCTCTTTGTTATGCGCATCATCTGAAAATTGGTAAGGGCGTTCCATTAGTTGGAGACAAAACTGATTTGAACAATGATAAGATACTTGAGTACGTTGGTCTGCCGAGCGAGCCGAAGCCGCATAAAGCCTTGACAGGCGCGTTGATGGAGTGCGAGGCGTTCTCGAGATTGATTTATGGAAAGAATTTGATTGAGGAGTTTTCTAAATACGAAGTGCCTGAGTTTTTGAGATAGGAAAGCTTAAATAGGGATTTAGTGAAAGAATTTTATGGCTACAATTAACTTAATGATTCCAGTCGATCCAGAGAAAGCTCTGAGAGGAAGAACTCGCGGACGTGTAAATAAGTGCATAGAATCTGCTATAGAATACCCTGACGCAGAACAACGAAAATATTTAGCGTATGGAAGGCATATTTTGGAAGATGAAGTTCCAACTCTTAAAGATTGTGAAGACTTAACTGGGAGAAACATTCGAGAGGAATATAAAGAAGTAGGAGTTATTCAGACATTGTATCGCGCACTTCTTGTTGTTGGGTTTGTTGCAGAATTTAATTTTGTTAATCCGAATGCAGATACACTGAGAAATTTTGTTGAAGACAAGTCTCCAATTGAAGGATACCAAATATCAAGACATCTTTATTATAGAACTGCTGGAAAATTTAATTTGAGATTATTTAGACTAAGATGGAGAAATTAAATTGAAATCGCGGTTTACTTCGTCGTCACACTAAACTATCCCCCACAACCTTATTTTATACATTTATTAACTTCTTTCAAAATCAAATTGTAAAATTCATCCGAGACCTTGCAAAGTTTTTTCTTGATTATTTTTTCATTGATTGTGAAAATTCTGAACGGCTTTATCCAGCTTCTGAAAGGCAGTTTTCCTTCTTTTAGAAACTTCTTCTCTATTTCAATCCCGTCTTTTGTTACGACGCTCGTGATTAAGCAACATATTTTGTCTTCTGTTTTGTTGAGATTTGAATTTGAGATTATCAGCGCCGGGCGATTTTTATAAGATGTTAAATCAGTGTAAGGGAAAGGCGTCAGAACAATTTCCTTTTGCTCATACATTATTCCACCTTTCGTCTAATTCATTGTCCCATTCTTTTTTTAGAACTTCTTGAGAGGCGAGCATTGTGAATATGCTCTCTGACTCTGGACTCTCTTCGATTGCTTCAATTTCATTAATCCTTTTCTCAATCATTTTTCTGACGAATTCGCTCCACTTTATTTCCGAATATTTTTTCATTTTGCCGTAAACTTCATCATCAATTGAGAGTGTTATGTTTGTCATTTTAAGATAAGTGAGCTCACTTATTTAAACTTTTCGCCGGCGAACTTATTTCGGAAGAATTAATCTTGCTCTAATTTCCAGTTCCTGAACACTTTGTAAATTCGTAAATAAATGGTGTTGCGATACTCATTCCTGTTAGAGCTAACCCTACATTCAACCATGCGTCGTTTCCTGCCAAAATGGAAACAAGGCCGAAGCCGGACATGGAAGTAATCGCGCCGATTGTGCCTAAAATTAAATAGCCCTCGAAGGGAGCTTCATCTGAAGTGAGAGAATCTGCGTAGGAAGAGAATTTCTTATTTCATCCGGTGCCGCGCCTTCTTCCATTTCCAACCTTGCCGACTTGAGTTCATATTTAATTTCATCTCTACTGTAACCGTCTAATTTCATTTGTCGAAATTCCGGCATTAACGCTCTGAAATAATTTTTTTTGGCTTTCATTTTCACTTCGGCGGCACAAGAGAATCCCAGTTTTCCACCCATTCGGAGATTGTGGGGACTGTTGTTTTTAGTTTTCGTTTTTCCGCATAGAGTTTTGCGACGATGTAAAGTATGAAGCCGAGTGATTTTGCGCTTTTGTTATTGCCCGGAAGGATTTGTGTGATTCCCCGCGTGTAATTGTTTGTATCGCAGATTGCCATAACCGGGATTTTAATTCTTTTTGCGTCTTCGAAGGCAGCTCTGTCTGTCCAAGGGTCGCAGATGAATAACATTTCCGCTTCCATGAAATTGTCGAGGTTTGGATTTGTCAGGATTCCAGCAGGATAATTCTTTATGAAAGATTTTATCCCGAGAGTTTTTGAGAATAGTTCTACTGCCTTCAAACCTGCTTCTCTTTTGCAGACGATTATAATTTCTTCAGGAGGAAATTTAGACATGTAGTCGGCGCACTCTGTGAGTTTTTTATCCAGCAGTTCTGTGTCGAAGACAGCAAGAGAATCGGCACGACGTTTGTAAACAAATGATTTCATGTCGGGCGTGATTGCGCGCGTTCCCAAGTGCATTGAAGATTTAAGATAGTCCTCAATTGGAGCGAGCGTTGTTTTCTCATTTTCTGATTTTTCTTTTTTATGCAAGGAGATTTCTTTCTCTTCTACTTTTTTCGCAAGCTTTGCCGCCTTTTCTTTTAGAGCAGCTAATTTATCTTCTTTCGAGTCGGCTTCGGAATTTCTCGCGGATTTTTTTTCTTCTTTAGTTAATTTCTCTTCTACCTCTTTTGCTTCTCCGACAACTTTCTCTGCGATGTCTTTTACTTCTTCTGTGATTTGTTTAGAAACCTTTTTTACTTTTTTTTCTACTTTCTCTAAAGTTGTTTTTTTCTTTTGCATTGTAGTTAATGAAATAGGGGGTTTTTAAGATTTGTTGTTTGGGGAAAAATTTGGCTATATGCGGGAACGTCTCGTTAAGTCATTAGTACTCATCGGGAAATCGGCAGTAAAAATTTAATGAACCCGTAGCACGTAAGTGCGAGGGCACAGAGATTCGAAGAATGCTCTGTATAGAAAAAATCTGCAGAGAAGGCTAGAATTAGAAAAGTTACCACCGCGCGAGGTGAAAAATTTACAACAAAATTTAAAAAGCCATAAATGAACCTTCAATCTATGAGTTATATATATAAAGATTGGAAAAGAAGGGTATATTCTGCTTTTGTATATGGTTCATTATATGCAATGACTATGATAGGAGTACGCGAAGCGATTAAAGAAAAACCTTCTGTTTCCAAAATCGCAGGATTAGCGATAATTAGTGGAGGTTTAATTGCTACAACAAGAAGAGAATCTGAAGAAAACATTGCCCGCGAGGTTTTTTCCAAGTTAGAAGAGAAAGTTTAATTCTAGAACCCTCAGAGACTACATGCCAGAAACTAACTAAAAAGATTACAACAAAATAATAGTCTAATCAATGTTGCTCACTTCGTTCGCATTTGTTGTTGATTAAATAAATAGTTATTCCTATAAATTATTTCTTCAAACTCCTCTCAATCTCGACCAACCTCTCCAATTTAGCTTCCCGCCATTTTGTCGCGATGCCGCATTTGATAAAATCTGCCTGGAAACCGACTGCTAAGTCTGCAAGTGCGTTGTCGAGCGTTTCACCGGAGCGATGCGAGAGAATTGTTTTTATTCTGTGTTTTTTGCAGATGTCAAATATTTGTTTTAGTTCTATTAAAGAACCGTTTTGATTTGGCTTGATAATCATTGCGTTTATTGATTTGTAAGAGATTGCTTTTTTTATACGGGAAATTTGCGTCGCCGTTAAATCGTCACCGACGACTAGATGTTGTGGCGAGTGATCTATTTTTGAGAATCCTTCGAAATCTTCTTCTTGTAAAGGGTCTTCTATGTAGAATAGGTTAAATTTTTTTATCAGAAAGTTTATGTAGCTTATCTGTGTTATTCTGTCAAGAAATTTATTCTTATAATTGTATGTTAAACTCTTGTAAAATGATGAGGCAGCGACGTCGATTCCGATTCGGACATCTTTGAATCTTGACAAAATTTCTAATACCTCCTCGTCGGAAAGAGAAGTCTGCCAAGCTCCTTCGTCGTTTTTTTCTTTCGCGGAGATTATTTTCCTGATTTGCTCATAAATTTTTTTCATTGTCTTGTAATTTTCTTTTGAAGATTTTTCTTTTGGTATTAATAGAAATTCTTGAAAGACTGGATGATTTTCGTTGTGTGAGTGCAAGCCGCCGCCGATCGCATTTCCGACGGGAACAGGAAGTTTTTTTTCCGTCTGGTTGATTATTTTATAAAGAGGCAAATGTTTTTCTTTTGCCAATGATTTTAGGACCGAACATTCCAGTGCAAAGAGAGCGTTTGCTCCGAATAGTTTTATATCAGATAATTTTGTTTTTTTCTTAATGAATAATTCTAGCTTTTTTAAGTCGTTGAAGTGATTTATTTCAATGTTGAAGCTTACAGAATTTAGAAATTTAATGTTCCAGCCGAGTGAATTGTGATAAGAAGGTGTTTCGTGCTTTCCTTTTGATTTCCCAGACGGAGAGGACGCTTTGACTCCGTTGAGAAATATTTCAATTGTTTGTTCGCCACGAGAATCTTTAATTTTTCTTGCATGGATTTTTTTTAATAACATATAAAAAAGAAGATGAAAGAGTTTTTAATTCTTGGGAAAAGAA
>JACQLL010000018.1 GCA_016234025.1 Candidatus Pacearchaeota archaeon
ACCGAAAGATTAAATTGGTGGACTATATAACGAGAGACCAAAATATTTCCCCATTGTTTTTTGTTCTCTCGAATATCTCAAGAATGCTGGCAGTTGCATTCTGACGGCCCCGAGAACCTGCGCAAAGCAGAAAAGGTTCTCGGTGTAGCAACTGACAATTTGAGGAACTATTTAAGTCAGTTGCTATAGAATATTGTTTCGTCTTCGCTATATTTCCTTAACAATATCGTGAGCACCATTGTCTTTCCTGGTCTTGGCCATTGCCGCCGCCTTCAGGATAGGTCTCTCCGCAGCATTCCAAGCAATCGCCTTGAGTTGTGCACGTATTAGCACAGTTATCATATTGGTTTGTATCCCAACTGGAACTCGCTCCGCTGCAAATATCTTCGTCGTTCTGGTTTTCGGTTCTTAATATGAATGCTTCAACTTCCGGCCCTTCGTTTTTTAATAACGTCTCAATTTGTTTCCAGTCTGCCTCATAATTTGAATCTTCTTCTGCAAGAGTTCTTGTGATTTTTAATACTTCGTCATAGCTGTATTTTTCATCGAGGTTTATTCCTGCCCTTGCTAAGTCATTGGAAATCTCGGTTTTATCTTTGTCATTTAAGAAATTGATTTTTTCAAGTATTTCGTTGATAGATGCCTTGTTTACTTTGTTCACATTTGCCGAAACGCTTACGACTATTCCTATTACTGAAATTAACATTATAAAGAAAACAGCCATTTTTCTGTTTTTATTCATTTGTTTATATGAAGACTAAAGTATATAAATATTTCTTTACACAAATGGCAATGTTGAAATCTCAAGATTTGCATTTGCGCAATCCCCCTTCTTTATTTCGAGGGCAAGCAAATCAAATCTTGAAGGTGCTTAAGACATTAAGAATTCTCATCTGACTTTGCGTCGAATTCTTGACTGCACTCAAGATTCTGATTATGAAGAACCTTGATGACCCGAACACACTCGGTGCCTTTTAGCGATTCGTTCATAAAATTTCAATATTTTTAAAAACTTCCTTTTCTTTTATAACGAATGAAGACAAAGCACTTGGTTTTAATATCTGTTACCTTAATTTCGTTGATTCTTTCTATGACTTTAATTATTTCTTCTAAGAGCGATATTAAAGCTTCACCCTCTCATTCTTCTAAATGCAATGTGATTGCTGAAAATGGTGAGAACACGATAAACATTGCCTTTCTATCAGACAAAAATACGGCGGAGGATTATGTTGATTATTTTCTCAGTATTTCTCCTTACGAAGAAAACGGAGAGAAATTTAGTTTTTATTATGTTGACGAAGATGTGAAATGTGAAATTTATAGAGAGAATGCATTATTTTGCAAAAACAGAAATGTGATAAAGGCCGCTGCTGTTTGTCCTGATGTTGATTACGTTGTAGTTATTCAACAAGAGCCGGTATCTGTCAGAAGTTCTGCGTCTTCTAATATCATGAGCCTTAATTTAAATCATCCTTTAACTACTTTAGCTCATGAATTTGCTCATGTTTTTGCAAATAAAGCAGAAGAGTATTTGACTGCGACAAGAATACCCCGCGGTTCTGATAATTGCGTTTTGTCTTGCGAGGATTTTGGCGGGGAGGAAGATGGTTGCTACAAGGAGTGTACAGACTCTGAATATTATAGATCTGTTGACGAGGGATTTATGAGGTCTTTAAATGCCGAGAGTTATGGCAAATTCAATGAGAGGACGATTGCAGAAAAAATATTTGAGTTTTCCGAAAAAAAGAATTCCAATTTGCTGGCAGGGTTTGCCACAAATGAAAATCCGGAGAGTTGTGAAAATCAGAGATTTATTATCGTTGAAGGAAATTATCAAAATGGGCAGATAGAGATTACATCGAAGGAGAAGGCGAGAGGATGTTTCGTAAACGGAAATGAATTTGGACTGCTCGATTATAAAGTTATAAGAGAAGACGGGGAGGTTATATTCTCCGGGAGTTTCCTGTCTGAAAATATTTTTGTGACTGATTATAATCCAGAAACAGGAGAGATTACTGCTCCGCCAATTGAAAATGAGCAGTTTATAATTTCTCTTCCTGAATTTCAGGAGAAGGCCAAGCTTCAGATATTTGAAGATAATAGTTTGTTAATGGAAATCGAGTTAAATGATATAGGTGAGAGGCTATGCAAATTATGAACCGAAGAGGAATGGGAGAAATAATATTAACTTTGCTTTTGGCAGCATTAGCTGTTGCGGCGGTTAGCTTTATGGCGTTTACTATTTACGAAACATTAATAGTTTCCGCGAATATTCAGGAGTCCCCGGTATATAATTGTCTTAATCTACAAACGACTTACGAGACACTTGCGATAACAGATGTCTGCTATAATCTTGATAGCGAGGAAGTAGAATTGGAGGTAAAACGTTCTTCGTTGGACGATGTGGCGATAGATTCTTTAAGAGTTGCATTTTATTCAGATGTTCCTGAATCTGTTTGGGGGTGTTCTGACTCTTGTTCTGATTGTTCTGTTCCGGAAAAAGGCAAGATAAAAACTTATTACATTTCTGATGACGACGCTTCAAGTTTTAAAAAAGCGGAGTTGTATTTTGAAGAATGTGAGTTGGATGAAAGAGAGATAAGAGTTTGTTAGTTTCTTCCTGGGCTCTGTTGAAATCTTTTCTTTGGGTTGCTTAGCTGGCTTTAATTTTAGCCGCCGTTTCTGCGGCTGCGGCAATACGAGGTGGATAGAATAAACTTCGCCAACTTAAATTTAGCCGCCGTTTCTGCGGCTGCGGAATTTCGAAGCCGCGTCAACTTTTGGCGACGGCGCGGCGTCGCAGAGTTGAACGAAACGCGTCCTTATATAATCGCTAATCCCCTTTAATTCAAAACATTCTAAGAAAATTTTATATATTCTGCTTAATTATTCCGTATATGCCAAAAGAGAGCGTAGGAATTTGGAAAATTTTTCTTGTTGTCGTTATTTTTTTAGCGCTTTTTATTATTCTTTTATATTATTTCGGGGATTTCAGTAAAGTTCAGAAAAGCCCGTCATACGCAGAGACAAACGCACTGATTAAAGATTTTTCAAGCAAGTCGGTTTATATAAGCGAAGAAAATCCTGTTGTAAGGGAAGCACCGGAATCCGGAGGAGAGGTTTGGGTTGCGTCGAGTTTAGATGGGAAGAGAGTGGATGTTGCTTTTCAGACGAGAGAAGATTATGAGAGAATTGTTTTAAGGAATAATGGATTTAATTTAGATCTTAGAAAGATTCAGGGAGCGATTGCGATGAATGACGAGGGCTCTTTGATTGAAGTCAAAGATTCTTTGAAATCTGCGGTTGCTAATTCTAAGAGGACTATATGCGGAAACCATCTGGTAAGAACTTTTTTTCAGTTAGATGACGGCACACAAATCGGAGTTGGATTTACTGATGAAGTTTTGCAGGATACAACGAAAGGAATTACTGGACGAAATACTGAAGATGAATTCGTCATAGTTCACGATGTGTTTGGAGATTGTGACTATTTCGCTATTGGTGGATGTGGAGATGACTTATGTGTCGTTAGGTATAACTATTGTCTGGTTCCATGGGATCCCTTACTTTGCTGCGTTGATGAAAATGGAGGGGAATATAGTTGGAGGTATGGACGTTGTGGACCAAACTCTGAGGCATGGTGGTTTGATACCTGTTGGTGTGCTAGCGAGGGATACCTTCAGTGCTAAATTGACAATCTGAAAAATAAAACTTTAGTAATTTATTCCGGCATAATCGTCGCTGTCGAGAAGCTTTTTATTTTTGCCAGCTTTTTGACATCGGCTAATGTGACTGAACTTATTTTTTCTTCGTGCTTGTAGTAGTTTTCTGCTTTATCGATTAGTTCGGAGAACATCAGTTCGTTCATCACGTTTGAGCTTTCTTCTAAGTGTATTTTTCTTTGCCCGATTATTTGTTCTTTAGATTCTTTGAGCTGTTTTTCCGTGAGGTTTTCGGCTTTTTCGAATTCTTCCAGGATTAGTTTTTTTACTTCAGACAGCGCTTCTTTTGTTGTGCCTACGTAGAGCGAATAGTAGGAGTAGTTTTTTTCGGTGTTGAATGAGCTTTGTATTGCATAGGCGAGACCTCTTTTTTCTCTTATTTCGAGGAAGAGGCGGGAGGACATTCCGTTTGCGAGGTAAGCGTCGAGGACTTCGAGAGCGAAGTAGTCCTTTTCGGTTTGCTTTGGGGCGTGAAAGGCGAAGACAAAATGTGACTGGTCGATGTCTTTCCTTTTTTCTATCGTCTCTTTATTTTGGAGTTCGATTTTTTTTGCCGAGTAAACTTTATTATTTGGAGCGAAGTTTTTCTCTATGTAATCACAGACCTTCTCGAAATCGGCTTCACCGACGAGAGTTATGATGTATTCTTTTGGATTGTAGACGTTTTTGAAGTAGTCGAAGACAAAATCTCTTTTCATTGATTTGACTGTTTTTTCAGAGCCGGCTATGCTTTCGCCGAATGGTTTTTTGTAGAGATTTGCTTCTATCATTTCGAAGACGTGCCTTTGCGGGATGTCATGATACATTTTTATTTCTTCTAAGATTACTCTTTTTTCTTTCTCGAACTTTTTTTCTTCAAAGATGGGATTGTTGATAATGTCTTTAAGGATTTCTAATCCCCTGAAGAGATGTTCGCTCGGGAGCTTGAACCAGAAGGAGGTTGTGTCTTGAGAAGTGAAGGCATTCAGTACTCCTCCTTTTTTTTCTATTTCGCGAGAAATGTCTTCGTGTGTTCTTGTGCGAGTTCCGGTGAAGACGAGGTGTTCGATTAAGTGTGCTATTCCTTTTATTTCTGATTCTTCGTAAGACGCGCCGAAGCGATTTGTTATCGAAAGGGATATGACGGGAAGCCCGCGGTATTCATGGAGAATTGTCATGCCGTTCTTTAGAATTTTTTTCTGAAATTTCTTCATTAGTTGAAGAGAATAGGAAGATTAATAAAGTTTCTTGATTTGATTTTAGAATGGAAGATAAGCCAGTTTATTTGAGGGATATTATTTATTGCTCTATGATTGAGCCGAAGAGAATGAGTGAAGAGGAAATAAAGAGATTTAATGACGAACTTGATAGAGAGATGGGCGGGCGCGGATTTACTGCGGCTAATGAGATAACTGCCCGATCCGAGAGGATGACCGGAAAAGATTATATGATTAGAGTGTATTAATTTTTCGGAGATTTATAAACCATATAAATTTTTATAAACCTCTCTGCTTTATTTTTTTTGATGAAGAAAATCAGGGAGAGTGTTAGTATTCGTGTTTCGGAAGAGGAGCTTCGCGACGCTGTTAGGATAGTTCAGCTTGGCGATGCAGGAAAGTTTGACGAGCTTTCTTCTCGTGAAAGAGAAGTTTATAAGGAAGCGAAAGAAATAGTTTATCGAAGAATTAAACCGCTTGCTGATGCTGTCAGAAAGTCGGAGAGAATCGGCGGTGATTATGATATTAGGATAAATATATAAGATAAATTATCTATGTTCTTTTATGGAATTGTCTGAAGAGGAAAGGCGCGAACTTGTTAGGAAGATGTTGGAAGTTGTTAATACGCCTCTTGGAAATTATAAGCCTAGTGAGAAGGTAGAGAGGACTATTAGGGCGTTGGAAGAAGAGAGGCGGCTTACGAGAGAAGAGTTGGACAGAGAGTGTTGTTATTCATGTCTTTAGTAAGTTATTTAATTTCTTTTTTTCTTTTATAACCATGCCAATCAACGCGGGACCGGAGTATTTGAATGCGGAGAAGGAGTATCTTAATTCTGTTAGCGTCGAGGACAAGATTTATTGGCTTGAGGAGATGATAAAAAAAGCGCCGAAACATAAAAGTTCGGAGAATTTCCTCGCGGAATTAAAAACAAGATTGAAAAAATTCAGAGAGAAGGCGGAAAAAGCCGCAAAGAAATCAAAAGGAAAAAAAGGTATAAGAAAGGAAGGTTTTCAGTTCGTTTTGGTTGGAAAGACGAATTCCGGCAAGAGTTTGCTTTTGAGTCGGTTGACCAACGCTTTGCCGAAGGTGGCTTCTTATCATTTCACGACGTTAAAACCAGAGATAGGGACGTTTGATTTTGATGGAGTTAAAGCACAAGTTATTGATTTGCCTTCTATCGGAAGCGAGAATTTTGACTCCGGCATTGTCAATACTGCTGATTGCCTGCTGATTGTCGTCGAGAATTTGGAGGACATGGCAGAGATTGATTCGTTTGTCAAGAGAAATCGCGGGAAGAAGATTGTTGTTTTCAATAAGTCGGATAAATTTAGCGACGTGGAATTAAGAAAGATTAGAGAAAGGATGAAGAGCAGGAAGATTGAGGGAGTTATTGTCTCTGCCATGACTGGGAGAGGCGTTGACGAATTGTCGATGATGATGTTCGGAGTTATGGGGATGATAAGAGTTTATTTAAAAGAGCCGGGACGGGAAGCAAAGGGAGAGCCGATGGTTTTGAATGAAAGAGCCAAGGTTAAAGATGTTGCAGAAAAAATTTTCAAGGGTTTTTCTGAAAAAGTTAAAGAGGTTAGATTGACCGGACCTTCTGGAAAGTTTCCTAATCAGAAAGTCGGTTTGAATCATGAGCTGAAAGACAAAGACGTTGTAGAGTTTCATGTCAGATAAATTTTAAAAGTCTGTTATGAATAATATCTCTTGTTTTGATGGAGAACAAAGTAAAATCAATTTCAATTTGCGCTCTTGAGAGAGTTTTATTTGAGGACGACAGAAGCGTTTTGGTTCTCGATGTAGACGGTGTCTTGGTCGGGCAAATCAGGACATATTTTAACGGAGAAAGAGGAGATGATTCATATATCGTTGACAGAAATGCAAATAGAGTTATTAATGAAGCAAGAAGAAAGTTTGATGAAGTTGTTTTATGGTCTGCTTTTCCTAATTATATTAATTATTTCAACGGAAAAATATTTCATTCCGTTCCTTACCACGTTCTCGGGGCGGAGATTAGGAAGGTAAGCGGGAAGCCTTATAAAAATTTGAAGAGGATAAGTAAGAATGTAAAAAACTTGGTTGCGATAGAAGATGATAGAATGTTTTCTCCGAGGGATAGAGTTATCCATGTTCCCTCAAACAAGTTTAATCTGATTTATGCTCTTTATTTAGCATTGGATAAGTTTTAGGATTTAAAACTTTCCCTTATCGGTGCGATGATTTCTTCGAGGTAGAAAGCTACGGATTGTTTCAAATCAGCAGGGTGAAGTTTTTCATTCGTGAAGTCGTTTTCAAGCTCTTCGTATGACATGTATACGACATTGCCGCCGAATTTTTCCTGTCTGTATATTTCTAATTTTTTGAATTTTGGAAATATTATCAACCTTGCGATTTGCAGGAGAGGATTGTCCTTTATTTCTCCCTGCGGGCAGTATGATTTTGATATTATGTTTTTTATTTCTGTATCGGAGTTTGTGATGGAGACGAGCGAGCCGGGAATTGAACTTGACATTTTTTGTCCAGGACCTTTTAGAGAGGTTATTAAAGGAGTGTGGACTGCGATGAAGTCGTGGTTTAATTTTTTTGACATGTCCTTGCCGAGAACGTGGATTTTTCTCTGGTCGATACCGCCCAAAGCGACGTCGGCCTTTAGGTGTTTTATGTCGGCTATCTGCATTAGAGGATACCATATCTGCGAAATTGTGGCGTTTTCTATATTCCTAGCTAGCATCTGCATGCTTTTGACTCCACGACTGATTGTTATTTCCTGTGCAAGGGACATTACGTCGAATTGATATTTTTCTTTGAACTGGAATGAACTTCCGAGGACGAATTCTGCTTTTATTCCGGTTGCTTTCAGAGAGTTTTCCCACTTTTTAACTTCAGGATTTTTCTTGTTTAACAAAGTATGGACGTCTGCGAGAAGTATCTTTATCTTGAAGCCCGCTTCCTGTAAGTCGAGGAGTTTTGTTATTGTTACGAGATGTCCCAGGTGGACCGGCCCTGAAATTTCATATCCACAATATGCGACAGGAGATTTTTTCTTTTTTAGTAAAGATGAAAGAGCGTGTTCTGAAATTACTTCTTCTGTGTTGCGTTTTATTAATTCTAAATTTTCTTTTTGTTTCATCATCTTATTAGAGAAATTAGTAATATAAAGATTTGGTTAGATATTTATTTTCACTACAAATCGTCTCTTCGATTATTCCTTGTCTGGTTTATTGTCAAATTGGGTTTAATACCCCTCAGCTTATTGCGTCGTCAATTTGACAACTTCAAAGTCCATCGGACTTTGAGGCCTCAAGAACTTTGTTCTTGAAGTTAGAGATTGACGGTCGCGAAGCGAAAAATTTCGCGGAATACTCCGTCAGCTTGCTGCGGAGACCTCAAGATTTAACTGAAGATTTATTAAACTTCCTTATTTTGTTTTTGCATGAGAAGGTTTGCTTTTGTAGCGGCAATTATCGGAATGTTTTTTTTATTTTTGTTCTTTGAGGCGAAGCCAACTGAAATAAGAGGAATTGAGGATCTGAATAAGCTGGAGGTTAATAAAAAAGTTTTAATTTTTGGCGAGATTGTCGAGGCGAGGGTGATATATGGGAGGACGAGAATTTTTATTTTGGATAATGGAATAGAAATTTTATGCGAATGTTACGGATTTTCCGAGGGAGATTTAATAGAAGTTGAAGGTGTTGTTTCTGAATTTGAAGGCAAAAAACAGGTTGAAGTTTTAAGTATTGCCGGTGTTGGGTAACTCGTTTTTTCTGAATTTTCTTGCCAGAGTAGAAATCCTCGAATTGAATTTTGGATTATATTGTATTGAAAATATTTTTTCCTCTTTTGTTTTTTCGTCTATGAACCCAATTCTATATACCCTTTCTTTTTCTAACTTTACCCTGTTTAGGAGATATTTTGGATAATATCTCTCTTTTCCAATCAGGTCGAATATTTGTTCTGAATTACTGATGTTATAGGTATAGTCGCCTATTCTCAAGTCGTCATAATCTTCTATTATTAGAAATATGAAAATTATTACAGTCGAGAGCATTATGAACAAGAGATTTGTGAAAGAGTCACCCCTGTTTAAGAAGAGAAGAACGATTAAGATTATCCCCAAAATGTAGTTTGATAATTTAATAGACCATTCTATTCTTCTTCCTGTTATTGCTTCAAGCCTTTCTCTTGAAGGCTGAAGTTCTCCAAGAATGTAGAGGAAAGAATTTGCATTTGCTTCCTGGTTCTTTGTTTTTATTTCCATCAACTTTATATCTTCATATATTCCGTAATTTGCTTCTCTGCTTTTTTCGTAGTTTGTATAGTATCTTAGCGTTTTTATCGTGTATTCATCTATTCTTTCTTTTATTTTTTCATAGAAATTCTTGCCGAGATTTTTTGACAAAAGATACATACTGATTAACCTTCCAGTTTCTATAGACAGAGCTTCTTTTAGCGACGAGACTCTTGTTAGAAGCATGGAAAAGGTTATTGTTATCATGAAGCCGAATAGGAAAGAAACTATTGAAATCATCAGATTTAAATCAAGAGCAGAGATTTTTATATTTCTGGAAAAATAGTTTATTATCAGGAACGCAATTAATACCGGAATCGTCCAATAGTAGAGATAAACGTTGCGTCCGCTTCTTATCTCTTTTTGCTCTTCCATTATTTATTGTGGCGGAATTGATATTTAATTCTATTGGATTTTTTCTTTTTTAGGAAGATATTTAATTTTGCTTTTTTATTTGTGTTGATGGTTTTGGAGATTTTTGTTGCGTTATTGCTCGGTGTTTTTGCAGGCACGTTTACCGGCTTGTTCCCTGGGATTCATATCAATTTGGTTGCGGCGGGATTACTCGCCTTGGTGAGTAGCGGTTATTTTGCAGGTATTGATGTAGTTGTTTTAGCTGTGTTTGTCGTCGCTATGGCGGTCACGCACACATTTATTGATTTTATTCCCAGCGTTTATCTTGGAGCTCCTGAAGAAGATTCTTTTCTTGCTGTTTTGCCAGGACATAAACTTTTGAAGGAAGGGAAAGGGCACGAGGCGGTTGTTCTCACTCTTTACGGTTCTTTGGCGGCCTTACCGGTAATAATTATTTTTAGCTTGGTTTTTGTTTATTTTTTAGAAGGATTTTTTGATTTCATCAGAGATTTTATACCTTATGTTTTATTATTTGCTTCTTTTTATTTGATTTTTCGAGAGAAAGAATTTTTGATTGCGGGAATGGTTTTTTTGTTGTCCGGAACTTTGGGATTTTTTAGCTTTAACCTTCCTGTTCGTGAGCCGCTTTTGCCGTTGCTGTCCGGCTTGTTTGGAATGTCTTCTTTGATTGTGAGTTTTAGGGGAGGATTTAAGATTCCAGGGCAGGAGACAAATCGCTTGAAAGATGTACTGATTGATAAGAAAAAACTATTCAAGGCGTTTCTTGCGGCTTCTGTCGTCGCGCCTCTTTCGTCTTTTCTGCCTGGGATGGGCGCAGGACACGCGGCTGTTCTTGGTTCTGAAATTATCGGAGAAGACGAGAAAGATGATAAAAGCTTTTTATTTTTAGTCGGCGCAATCAGCACGATTGTAATGGCATTGAGCTTTGTTACACTTTATGTTATAGAAAGAGCGCGGACCGGAGCAGCGGCGGCTGTCGGAGAGATTTTAGAAAAAGTATCCCTTTCGAATTTAATTCTATTGGAAGCCGCAATTCTTATCTCCGGAATTTTTGCTTTTTTTGTAGGGGTTTGGCTTTCGAAGATTTTTGCCAGGAACATTACAAAGATAAGTTACTCTAAAATTTCTGTTTTTGTCGTTTTAATTTTGTTTATTGTTAATTTAGTCATATCTAACTTTCTCGGCATCGTTGTTTTAATTACCGGAAGCGCTTTGGGAGTTTTTGCAATTCTTTCGAACGTGCGGAGAATTAATTTGATGGGCTGTCTTTTAGTGCCGACGATTGTGTTTTATTTGGTTTAGTTTTTGGTAATCAGTTTGGTAATTGATTAGAACATTCAGAACTATAGCAACTGACTTAAATAACTCCCCAAATTGTCAGTTGCTACACCGAGAACCTTTTCTGCTTTGCGCAGGTTCTCGGGGCCGTCAAGAATGCAACTGTCAGCATTCTTGAGGTATTC
>JACQLL010000020.1 GCA_016234025.1 Candidatus Pacearchaeota archaeon
ATAGTGAACCAACTAAGTTTCTCGGTGTTGGTTCCCTAATAGTCCACCAATAAATAAAGAGAACGAAGTTCTCTAATCTTCGCTTCTCACGAAGCTTCAGAAAACCGAAAGATTAAATTGGTGGACTATAAATATTTGTGCAACTCATCTCTCTGCTTTAGCAAAGAGGTTTCTTGCTGGAGGTCTAACCACCTATTCTCTCCTATAGTGAACCAATTTAATTTCTCGGTCGCAAATTGGTCCCCTAAATAGTCAACCAACCGAAACTAGCAGAAGAACTTAGTTGGTTGACTATAAATTAACTTTTCCTCGCACTCTTCCACATCAACTCAAAATATTTCCTGTATCCTTCAGTCATTTCCTTGTTTTTCATAACGACTGCGAAAGGGTCTTTCTTGCTCCATAAAACCAAAGCAACTTTATCACCGTAAATATTGACAGCCAACGGCGAAGAATATTTTTGCGGCAGGAACCTTATTTCAGAAAGAGGCACGTTTAGTTTCTTATCAGTTCTGTTAAAAATTATTTTAACTTTCATTTTATTTTCTACCCTCCTTTTATCAAACCATTTAAAGTAAAATTGCAGAATCTCATACGCTAAAGGCGAAGCTCCAATAATCAGAATATCCTTGCCACTGGAAATCTGGTCTTCCATAACTGTTTTCAGCCCGTTTCTTCCTTTAAAGAAATTAGCCTCTTCTTTTTCCCGCGTCTGCAAAAAGAGGGATTTCATTTCAGGCAATATTTCTTTTATCATCTCCTCTTTCTCTTTCAACATTTCTAAAACAACCTCTGGTTCAGACGACTGAAACAACCTCACATTGTTTTTAATTATAAAAGAAACAAGCCCTTTCTCAGCCAGCATGTCCAAAGTATCGTAAATAACTCTTCTATGCAGCCCGCTCTTCTTCGCAATCGCCCCGGCATGACTCGGCCCAAGGTGCAGCAAGGATATGTAAACCCTGGACTCGTTCTCGGTCAAACCCGCTTCTTTCAACTGTTCTTTCATTATAGAAATAAAAAAACAGTGTATATAATTATTGTGGTGAGTTTTATCGCCCCATAATCTTATTTACCCCGATTCATATGACTTAACATGACAGAATTATACATTGCATATAGTCCGTTGACGTTTCCTGAGCTGAAGCCGCATGAAGATGCAACAAAAAATCGCGTTTCTAAATCCATGCTAATAGCAAGAATGGAAGCAGAAGCAAATGCCGATTTTCTAAAAAAAGCAGTTATTGAACCATTCGAAGATGCGCTCCAGAATTCAGGGAGAGACGAATTTGACACCGAAGAATTTATAATCGAAATAAAAAAGGGAAGAACAAATCCGAGCACAAGCTGGGCAAAAGTTCATGGCAGGCTTTCAGAATTTCTTAGCGTTCGAGCAGATGACTCTCGTGCAGCCACCTACGAAGGCGTCAAATATTTTGAAGGTGTAGGATACTGCCTGAAAGTAGAATGCTTACAATCTCATATAGAAAAATTAATAGACGGTGAAACTACAAAACCCTCTGCTTCAGTTTCTCTAAAGTGGCCTGCCAAAAAGAAAAATGAAGATTATCCTTCAGAAATAACTATTTCAAACAAGGGCTTCTACAGAGTAACAAGAGAAAACGGTCGTGCAGTCCTTCAGGCAAAAAGAATCGTCTCTGGCGTAACAGAAAAAGTCGTGAAACCATACAAAGCAGAATTGCAAAGATGGTTTGAAACAAATACAGGATATTATCCGCCTGAAAAAATACCGGACGAAGAGCTTGGCCACGATGAGAGAGTAGTAGAATTCGCAAGAGGAAGCTACGGGAGTGTTCAGTTAGTAAGAGAAGCGAATCCGATGTATAAAGAAGCAATCGCAACAGTCAGAACAGCGCTGCAAGATATGCAGGATTATCTGACAGTACAGCAGTTCAGAAGCACAAACGATACCGACGGCACCCCGTATGTAAACATTAAATCCGTCGGAGACTTCCTCACAATAGAAGGCATGAAAGCAAATAAATTGATAAAGGTAGAATCAAGGTACAACATCACACCTTAGTTAACTTATTAAACTTCTTGTTTTTATTTTATTAATGAAAAAAAAATTTTACATAACCGCTCCGATATATTACCCTAACGATGTTCCGCACTTAGGGCATGCATACACAACAATAGCCGCAGATGTACTCGCAAGATGGCATAAACTTTTAGGGAAAGAAGTTTTCTTTTTGACAGGAACAGACGAACACGGAAAGAAAATAGCGAAGGCCGCTGAAAAAACCGGCAAGACTCCAAAGCAATTCACGGACTCTTTGATTCCAGAGTTTAAAGACGCATGGAAAAAACTCGGCATACAATATGACAGGTTCATAAGAACAACAGACAAAGATCACGAAAAAGTCGTCCAGCATGTTTTAGAAAAAGTCAACAAAAAAGGCGAAATCTACAAAGGAGAATACTCCGGATTGTATTGCACTGATTGCGAGGCTTATTATACCGAGAAGGACGCCCCGGATTTTTCCTGCCCTGTTCACAAAAAACCTTTAGAAAACTTAAAAGAAGAATCTTATTTTTTTAAACTTTCAAAGTATCAAAACTTCCTCTTGGATTTGTACAAAAAAAATCCTGACTTCATTTCTCCGGAAAGCAAAAGAAAAGAAATCATCAACAGAGTCAAAGAGGGTCTGAAAGATTTAAGCATAACAAGAACATCATTTGACTGGGGAGTTCCGTTTCCCCTCGACAAAAAACATTATGTCTATGTTTGGTTTGACGCTTTGTTAAATTACATCTCAGGAATTGGCTATTTGGAAAACAAAAAAATGTTCGAGAAATTTTGGCCGGCAGATGTGCACATAATCGGGAAAGATATCATTTGGTTTCATGCTGTTTATTGGCCTGCAATGTTAAAGTCGGCAGGAATAGAGCTTCCAAAAAAAATCTTTGCTCATGGCTGGTGGACCGTGCTTAATGAAAAAATGGGCAAATCAGCAGGCAACGCAGTAAAAATAGATAAATTAATAGGATACGCCGGGGCTGACAGTGCGAGATATTTTTTGCTAAGGGCTGCCCCCTTCGGCGACGACGGCGACTTTTCAGAGAAAGAGCTCATTAACAGGCACAACAACGAACTCGCGAACAAACTCGGGAATTTAGTTTCAAGAGTTTCTGCCCTGATAGAGAAATATGGTTTGGAAAAAACAGAAATAAAAAACCTTAAGATAGAAAAAACAAAAAAAACAATAGAAAAGCACTTCGAAAAATTTGAGTTCGATAAGGTGCTCAATGAAATCTTTTCCTTCACCGACAGATGCAACGAATTCATTCAGAACAAAAAACCATGGGAAACCAAAGATAAAAAAGTCCTTTATGAGTTGGCAAACGCGATAAAGGATTTCACAATTCTCCTTTCACCATTCATGCCGGAAACCTGCGAAAAAATTTCAAAGACTTTTAACTTCAAGATAGACCTTAAAGAAATAAACAAACCTCTAAAAGTCGGTAAAATAAAAAAATCAGAAATTTTATTCAGGAAGATTTAATCCCTTTATTTGCATTGCTCTGCTTTAGCACATCGAACATAACAGATTTTCATTTTCATGATATAGGTTCCTCGGAGTTTTATTTTTCTCC
>JACQLL010000019.1 GCA_016234025.1 Candidatus Pacearchaeota archaeon
AAGTTGAATTCTTGGATGCGCTCAAGAACCCGAAATCTTTGAGGGTTCTTGACGTAGTCCACCAATAAAGCAACCGAAAGATTAAATTGGTGGACTATATTTAAGTCAGTTGCTATAAGTTCTCTAATCTTCGCTTCTCACGAAGCTTCAGAAAACCGAAGGATTAAATTGGTGGACTATAACTTCAGGATTTAAATTATTGAATCAAAACCACCTTTTCCAGAATCTCTTTTTTGGTTTCTCTTCTTCCGGAATGACTTTGTATTCTATTTCTGGTTTTGTTTTTAGAATCGGTGCTTCTTCTGCTAATTCAAGCTCTACTCTCTTCATCGCACGCTCGACTTCAATTTTTGAGTAGCCCTGATTTATCAAAGCCCATATCAGAGATTCTCTTGTGTAACCCTTTTTCAGATTTTTCTTGATGTAAGATACCAAGTCATCGATTAATGCTCTTCCCCCCATCGATTACTATATCAACAAGGATATTTAAAATTTCATATTGGCAAAAAATGATTGAAAAATAAAAAACCTCCAGAGGAGGCAAAAATTTAGTTGTCGGATGTTGAACTTAAATCAGCAAAAATTTCTTCAACGTCCAAATCCTCTTCAAATTCTGCGTTGTCCGCAAAACTCGATTTCTCTTTCACCCCTTTTGCTGCCATTTTTATTTAATCAAATTTGAATGTTTTAGTATATAAATGTTTTTGTTGTTTGAGATAAAACACAAAAGTTTAAAAGCATCTTCTTTTTAGAGGTTTATGCATGGATTTACACAGAAGAACTGGAAGATGAGATTGTTGATGCATCCAACGGAGGATGCGTTTGGTTTTAGTGATGAAGAAGGAATTATTGCTGTTGCCGACGGAGTTACGCGAGATCCTAAAGAGTATCTTCCAAACATGAAGTCATTTTTTGGCAAGCTGAAGTTTCTGTGCGAATATCCAAATCCGAGCCCTGCGCAAATTGTGTCCGATATTTGCGTTTCAACATTTATTGAAGTTGTCAGAGATTACCGAAGAGAAAATAGAGATACGAGAGCTATTTGGAAAGGATTTGAAGAGAGTAATAGAAGGATAAAAAGATGGAATGAGGAAAACATCGTTTCTTCTGATTATGTGACGAATGACTTTGCAGGATGTGTTGCCGCCGGAACTGCTTTTTCTTCTGAAGAATTGGTTTCTTATGGTTTTCTGACTGACGCAGGAATTGCGATTTTCGACGAGAAAGGAGAAGTAAAATTCAGAACGGAAAATGAAGGACCTAATAAACATGACAAATACATTTGGCAAGATGAAAGATTGAAAGGCAATGGTTGGAGAAATCCCGAAGTCAGGAGAATAATTCGGAGAGATTATAGAAATAACCCTCATGAAAAACATTCGTTTGGAGTCTTAACGGGAGAACCTGAAGCGATGAGTTATGTCAGAACTGGAACTAAAGAGTTAAAACCGGGAGAGGGTTTAACAGTTTATACTGACGGACTGGAATCGACGATATTTTCAGGAAAGTTTGCTGATTTGATAAGAAGGAGGGATGTTACAGGGATTAGAAAATTGTGCAAGAGAGAAGTTAGAACTGAAGGAAGTTTGGTTTATCGTGAGCCGATTGATTTTGAGATTTGGGGTTGGAGTTCTGCATATCAACCGAGTTAATAAGAATAATCTTTAGTAAAGTTTTTATTCGAGATTTATTTAATAGCATAATGTCATTTTTCCGAAGCATAAAACCAGATAATTATCTGAAGAGATTCATTGATTATTGTAAGAAAGAGTATGGAGACAATCTTCTTGCAATTGTTATCTATGGTTTGTATGCGTGGGGATATTTTGATAAAGATATAGTGAACCAACTAAGTTTCTCTGTGTTGGTTCCCTAATAGTCCACCAATAAAAAACCGAAAGATTAAATTGGTGGACTATAAAAGCGATTACGATGTTTTTGTCGTCTTTAAAGATAAAGTTCCTAAGGAAAAGAAATTTGCACAAAAAGAGCTTAGGAAAAAGTTTCCGAAAGTGACTTTGCAGTATTACTGCACACAAGACGAATTAATTCAGATGGTTAATGAGGGGCACTGGTCTGTTTATATAACTTTACTGAAAGGCGGGAGAGTTCTCTATAAGACGAAGATATGGAGAAAGTTTTTGAGAAAGTTAAGAAAGATTAATTTCGTCGAGGAAATTCTCGACACTTTTGCGATGAAGTACAAGGCGAAATTCGAGATTGATAAGTTAAAGAATATGAAAGGATACGAAGCTGCGAAATGGGCGCTGCCTTGTATAAGGAAAAGATTACAGCTTCTTGTTTATGTCAAGAACCATCCACTAAAGTAGGTGGCGTGTTTGGTTCTTGAGCATGCTCAAGAGTTATTTTTGCTTTCTCACGAACTAAAGTAGGGAGTTTACGCAAAAAATAATTCTTGACATATTAAAAAAAGGAAAGTGATTTGGAATTTGAGCAAAGTCGTTAAGTTGAATAAAAATATTTTGTCGAGAGAAGAGAGAGATTTTGTAATTGAACTCGACAGGAATGTTAATTCGCGTTCTGAAAAATTTGATTATGAAGATAAGAGGATTTCTATCGAGATGTTAAAGAAATTAAATCGAGAGATTCTTGAGAAGGAGTTTTCTAACCTGAAACGCAAGCTTTAAAAAAGAAGTATATTTAATGTTTGTATGGCGCAGTATAAATGTTTTAAATGCGAGAAGTCGGTAAGCAGCAAGGTACTTGAGAAAAGGTTCGTTTGTCCGCACTGTGGTTCGAGAATATTTTACAAGCCGAGAAACAAGATAGTTAAATTAAAGGCAATTTAAATGGATAAGAAAATAAGCAAGGAAAAAATTGATGAGTTAAGAATTCTCGAGGGCAATTTTCAAAATTTGGCCGCGCAGAAACAGGCATTGAATGCGGAGATTAGCGAAGTCGAGAACGCGATTAATGAAGTAGATAGCTCGGAAGGCGATATTTACAAAGTCACCTCCGGCATAATGTTTAAATCAAAAAAGGAAAGTGTAATGAAAGAACTCCGTGAGAAAAAGAGGATGCTTGACTCTCAATTTGTCTCTATTGAAAAACAGCAAAAGTTACTTGAAAAGAATTCTGAAGAACTGAAAAGTGAAATCCGCAAATAAGCAATTCACTCAATGCAACATAAAAATATTTATATACTCATTTAGCGGAAAGAGATAATGGGATTTGATATAAAACGATTTTTTGGGAAGGTAGACGACGAAGATTATGTTGAGATTGATCTTAATTCTATGAAAACTGCCGAGAACAAAGTTATTGTGAAGCCGTTTGTTCTAAGAAGTTTTGAGAACGTCGATGAGATTCTTAATTCGTTGAGGGATGGATACACGATTGCCGTCATCGATATCAAGCCATTGAAGGCAAAGGATATAATTGAACTGAAGAGAGCTGTGTCGAAGATAAAGAAGACGATTGACGCATTGGAGGGAACCATTGCAGGATTTGGCGAGAGCATAATAATAGCGACTCCGGAGTTTGCGCACATCCATAAGCCGGTTGACAAGAAGAAAGAAAAAGTTGATTTTATTAACTGAAGAGATTAAATAGTTGTGTTTTATGTTTATGTAACTTTCTGATTTGTCTTTGATAGAATTCTGCTAAAGAGAATATCAGCGCTTTGCTATCGAGAAAACTGTTTTTAGTGAGACGATTATTGCCGAAGGGACGAACATGACGAGAAGCGCGCCGAGAACTGACGAGACGATTTTGCCTATCTCTATTCCCCTGATTGCGGCGTCGAGGACGAGTCCCTGAATTCCTGCAAAGCTGACTATGACGAGAGAGACAGAAGCCAGAAGAAATGTTTTGGATTCGTTTTCTGAAACAAAGAATCCGACTATGACGCCGAGAAGAGCGAGTATTCCGAGGATTAAGGGATTTGTGCGGTTTCCTGTGAAAAGACCGACGAGAACTGCGAGAATTACGCCTGCTAAGAAAGCCCATGCGCCAAACAAGTTTTCCCGAGATCTGATTGTCATCTTTTTACAATTATTTAGGGTAATGTTAATTTATATATTTAACTTTTACTAAATAAAATTTTTCAGTATGTTTAGTTCTGAAATATAGTGAACCAACTAAGTTTCTCGGTGTTGGTTCCCTAATAGTCCACCAAT
>JACQLL010000013.1 GCA_016234025.1 Candidatus Pacearchaeota archaeon
GCTCTGTTGAAAAATCAAAACAGAGGATTCATTCTGTTCATATTTACCAAATCTCCGTCGAGAAGTTATAAGACTCTCCTTCTCAAAGTGTCGCGAGGAGAAGTTCCTCCAAACCCGCCGCGCCGTCGCCAAAAGCGGGCGCGGCTCCGAAATTCCGCAGTCACAAAATCAGCGGAGTAAATTAACGCTCGTAGAAATCCTCGGACTTTAGCCCGTGGTTTTTTGTCGAGGATACAGAATTTTTGATTTCTGTCTCTTCAATTCTTACGAATTGAAGATTTCTCCGGCGGTCACATACAGAGAATTAAAATTCTCTGCCCCATTCAACTCTCACGAGTTGAAGGAAACCACGACAAGCTCCGCACTTTAGTTCGGAGTTAAAACCGAAGGTTTTGTGACATTCGGCAAGGTTTATTCATAGCCTGCCTCGCATCGCCGCAGCCGTAGCGTCGTCAGCTAAACAACGCAAAGAAAAGATTTCAACAGAGCCTCAACTAACAAAACTAATTTAAAGAGTGTTTTGTTATTTCTGTAATGGAACTTGAGAAAAATGAGTGTGTCCATGTTTCAGAAGTTTTGAGAGAAACGACTTTGGCTATAGTCGATAGAAATGCAATTAAGTTGAGAGAACTTTCGGACAAGACAATTCATTCTGCCTGTAGTAATCAGGACTCGGCGAGCCTTACGATTGCAGTTATTATTTATGCCCTCGGTAAAATAATCGAAAGAGGCGACTTCAACAAAATAAAAAACTGGAGTACATTTGTAAAGAAGATAAACCTTTTTTTAACAATTGCTTCTGAATCTATAAAAAAAGAACAGTATGAAAAATATTCAGATAACGTCGAGAAAGCAAGGAAAGTTTTGACTTCATTGTCGGTTAATTTAAAGCCATACATCGAGGACGTTTTGAAGAAAGCGTCTATTAACAAAGCGTCGAAACTTTACGAACACGGCGTCTCTCTCGAGAGAACTGCGAAGCTTCTCGGAGTTTCGCAGTGGGAGCTCGCAGAATACATCGGGCAGAAAAGAGCCGAAGGGTTTGAAAGAACAAAGACAATTGACGTCAAGAAAAGAGCCAGAATGGCGATGGAGTTTTTTGAATGATACCAAAGATTATCCAAGAGACAACAAAATGAACATCCTATTCGTATGTAAACACAATCGGTTTAGAAGCAAAATAGCAGAGGGAATTTTTAATAAAATAAACAAAAATAAAAAACATCGAGCAAAAAGCGCAGGGATTATCAGAGGAAGTTATCCGCTTGATAAAACAGAAGTAGCAGTAGCAAAAAAATTAGGAATTAAATTATCAGGAAAACCCAGAGGTTTAAATAAAGATTTGTTAAGATGGCACAACATAGCGATTATTGCAGCTAACGACGTTCCAAAATCTATATTCAAAGACAATGAACGATTCGGGAAAAAGCTAATAGTCTGGAAAATCCCTGATTGGAAGGGCGATGACAAAAAAGAAATCATAAAGATAATAAAAAAAATAGAATTAAAAGTAAAAAGATTCGCGAAAGAGGTAGCAAAATGAAATCTCTAATATTTGATTCAGGAACTTTGATAAATCTGTCGATGAACGGACTTCTGTACATCGTAGAAGAACTTAAAAAAAATTCGGAGATAAGATTTTTTATAACGCATCATGTTAAAAAAGAACTTGTCGACCATCCTATTAATGTGCCGAGATTTGAGCTTGGAGCACTTCTTGTCCAGGACTTGCTTGATAGAAAAATTTTAGAACTTCCGGAAGATATCGGAATCTCCCATTCCGACGTCGATAAAAAAATGATAGAGTTCATGGAACTGGCTAATAATTCTATGAAAGTAAACGGCAAGTGGATAAAGATAGTTAGTGAAGCGGAAATGTCCTGTCTCGCCCTTTCTTCCATCTTGTCTAACATGAACTTCGAAAATATTATTGCCATTGACGAAAGAACGACACGCACTCTTGCCGAGAAACCTGGCGACTTAAAAGATATTATTTCAAAAAAACTTCACACTTCTGTTTCTTTTGATAAAAAAGATTTTCACGAGTTCGCTAACTTTAGATTTTTGCGCTCAACAGAATTAGTATATGTCGCATACAAAAAAGGACTTTTGAGTCTTAAAGGCCCTAAAGCGCTTGAAGCAGTTTTATTTGCAACGAAGTTTAAGGGCTCTTCTGTTTCATTCGAAGAGATAAACGAGTTGAAGAAATTATAGAAATCCTTAAATACAATGAAAACATAAAATAATTTTAATGGACAATCCAACTGATTTTATTTGTTATCTCGTTCGTGGATGTTGGGAAAATTTTTGTGACTCTTCTGCGAAAAGAGAGTATCTTGATAATGGAGAGGTTAATTCAAGATTGAGAGGTCTTGCCTCTGAAAGAAGAGAGTTAGACGGAAGATTTGAAGCAGAATCTATGCGGATTGCAGAATTGTTAAAAACACATTTTAGCGAAATCCTAACTCAAGTAAGACAACCAATTCTGTCAGACATGCACGAGAAGGACAGAAAAATTGCTAATGAGATTTACGGTTCAAACAGAGATTATTGGGATAAAGTTTTTGGATGAATAGAGAAGTGGGCGCGGGGAAATTACTAACTTTTAGTCTGTTCTCTTAGCAGATTAAACCACTAACGTGTCATCTATAAATTCTTCAATTTTACATGTAGTGAAGTAACTATAATCCTCCTCTTTAATTGTTCTATCTTCGTATCTCCTGACAAAATCTAAAGCTCTTTCCCTAACTGCTGTCCACATCGACCAAGCTGTATGCCGCGCCTTTGCTACAGCATCATCCTTGGGCCTCATTAAAGAACTCAATCCAACCAAAGTCGCCTTACTTAGAAAGTCAGGACAAGAGTCAAGTGCTTCTCTTAATTCCGATTCTTCCTGTTCAGTTCTTATCGGCAAAGAATTGTTTAATTCCAGCGCAGTTGTAATTATATGATAAGCCTTATCATAAACAGAGCTTGGTTTGATGTTAGTATCTTTATCATGTTTTAGATGCCATATCCACTTATCTTGTTTAGGCAACTCGTGAGTTATCACGTAATCTTCTGGCGGATATTTTCCAGTTCCAGCCACGGCAACTCTATCTTCTACATATTCTCCAGAAGTACCGAGATTGATTATTCTTATTTGTTCGTTCGAGAGTCTTCTCATAATATCCAAATTTCTCATTACCCTGCTTCTAACCGGTTCTTCTATAAACCTCAGCCCCATAAAAATCTTAAAATGTTTTATTATATAAACTTACCGAAGTGGGTGCGGAGCTCATTACTGAAAAAGATTTGGTAGAGAACTAAATAAAAAATACTTCAACTTCTCTCTTTATTAGTTTCCTAAATCTGTCGCACTCTTGTTTTAGATAATAAGAGAACTTAGTTTCAAATCCAATGTTCTCAACTTTTTTACCAATTTCTTTAACCGCTTGAATAGCAGGAACAAAATCACCGTCGGAAGAAACTAAGATCGCGGTATCATAAGCGTTGTTGTGAGCTAGTTTAACCATGTCAACCGCGAGATGAATGTCATCCTCTTTAACCTGGTAAATAGTTTTTCCGTCAATCTTAACTTTCTGCATCCGGCACAAGACTAGTTCAAAATCATGTATTCTTTTTAGTTTATCGAAAAATCTCTGATTTTTGAAAGTGCAACGTGACAAAATGCTATTGCATTTTGAGTTAAAATCACTTTTCAGGGTGGGCATTGTATAAGAGAAGTTGTTGCGATATTTTTGCTTCTTTCTCTAAAACAGCTTGCTCTGCTGGCTTTTCTTCTTCGCCGCACTCAATTTTTCAAACTGCCTTTCAACTCTATCGAGGGAAAAGTCATGCTTCTCCACAAGAATTCTCCTGATTTCTTCCTCGTTTATGCTCGGTAATTTAACCTTCATCGCCGCGACGTTCGGCTTCTTGAAAATCTCAAAGATTTCTTTCCAGTTAAAATCAAGCTGATGCTCGACTTCCTTGAAAATTTCGACGGGATATTTTCTTCTCCTTACAAGAGCAAGGGCTTTCTTCGGACCGATGCCTTTGACACCGCCCGGATTAAAGTCGGTGCCCGACAGAATTGCCAGACAAATAAATTGGTCTCCGTCGATTTCCAGGCTGTTCAGAACATCTTCATAAGAAATTATCTCCGGAGAAATCTCAACATAGCCGGAAACGAATTTTCTTTTTCTTGCGAGAGTCAGATTTTGTATTAAACGCTTTCCGCCGACGACTAAAGCGTCATAGTCCTGGCTTCCGACGGCAAACGCTTCTCCGTCTTTAACGAGCTTCGCGCACTGCATCTCACCTTCTCCCGGAGCCTGCACAACCGCGACTCCCATCGCCTCAAGAAGTTCCTTGCTTTCTTCAATCATCTCTCTGTCTAATCTCGTAAATCCTTTCGCATACTTCCCCATTGCATCAACATCCTCCTCTTCAACTGCCTTCTCGTATTTCTCTTTTGCAATTTCCTTCGACTCCTCTCTCGTCTCTTTTGTTTTATTTTTCAAAACGTGATACTCTCCGTCGAAAACATAAATCAGTTTTATTCCTTCGGACATTAGAGCGATGTTTCTGTAAAAAATTCCGGACAAGTGCGAGGTAACCCTCTGTTTCTTGTCCATCAGAGGGGTTCCGTCCGGTTGCCTTATCGAACTCAAGAATTGATAAATGGCGTTGAACGCATCCACCGCGATAACTTTCCCTCTTAAGTCCTCAAACTTAACACTCCTCCTCGGAACAATATCGCCTATCTGCAAACCCATATAATAAAGAGTAGAAGCTAATTAATAAAATTAGCCCTCGCGTGTTTTCTGCTTTGTTTGACCAACTTTCCAAAGACATGACCGATTTGTGCGGAACGATAACCCGCAAGGCTTTGTCTCTCCGAGGAAAACCTCGACGAGAAATACTTCTCAAGCAATGCCTTCTTTGTCTCCGGCTGTGCAAAATTATCTCCTACTAAAATGTTGCTTCTGGCAACTTCTTCATAAAAATCTCTGTAAACTTCAGCACGTTTACTCTCTCGAGGTTCGGCCCATCTTCTTTCTGCTGCGATTCTTCTTCCTTTTTCGTTGACAGGCGCTTCCCAAGGATAACTTCTCCATTCAATTTGTTTGTTCATCAGAAATATAAAAATTAAGGATATAAAAATGTTTTGAGGCGGCAAGAATTTACGTAAAAGAAATAGAAAAGAGGAATAACTTTTCATTAATTGATACACAAAAATATACTTTCATTGCAGTAGATTATAATAAAACTTATAAGCAAGTTAGTTTGTTTAACTAAATGAGAAAGAATCAGAGAGATGCACTTACACATTTAGGTATTGCATTAACATCGTTTGGTATTGTCAAGAACCACCTACTAAAGTAGGTGGCGTGTCTGGTCGTCAAGAACGCTGGAAGTTGCGTTCTTGAGCGCACCCAAGAATTCAATGTCAGAATTCTTGGTGTCTTGAGCATGCTCAAGAATTATTTTCGCTTCATCAAGAACGAAGTTCTTGAATGCTCCAAGAATTTGAAAAATTCTTGGTGTCTCACGAACTAAAGTAGGAAGTTTACGCAAAAAATAATTCTTGACATATTAAAACAGGACTTGTTTCGGGTTGGTCGTATTGGGTGATGACTATAGGAACATTAGTTTTTGCAGTATTTGCTATTTACGAATATTTTTTTAATAAATCTTAAAGAGCTAATCTTTATGCCAAGGCGTCTACTAAAACCTTAAAACCTTTAGTCACTTAGATATATCATGAAAGCATTCATCGTATACTCAACTTACATAACGCAAGACAGCGAGACGTATGTTCAGTTATTCGGGCGACTTGAGAACGGGCAGTCGTTTGTCACGCTGAACAAATTTGAACCTTTCTTTTTCATCAGAGAGAAAGACGGAAAAAAATTAAATCTGAAGAACGTAAAAGTAGAAGAAACAAATCTGAAAAACTTCAACGGAGAAAAAGTAAAAAAAGTTCTTTTCAAAAATAGGCCGGAATTAAACGACGCATACAAAAGATTTCACAAAAAAATTCCAATCTACGAAGCAGACATTTCGCCCCACTATAAATTCGCGATAGAGAAAGGGGTTCTAAGTAGCATAGAAATAAAAGGCGACTACCAAACGTCAGAGAAAATAGACAGAGTCTATAACGAACCAGAAATTTTCCCGGCCGACTTTAAACCAAAACTAAAGATTGTCTCGATTGACATAGAATCAGACAAAAGAACAGGAAAATTATTCTGTATCGGAATCTACTCAGAGGACTACAAGAAGAATTTCATCATAACGAAGAACGAACTGAAAAACGCAGTCTCATGCGATTCAGAAGAAGAGTGTCTGGAAAAATTCAGGACAGAAATTTTAAAATTAGATCCTGACATAATCACAGGATGGAACGTCATCGATTTTGATTTCGATTACCTGAAAAGAAAATTCCAAGAGAACAAGATAGAGTTTAATATAGGAAGAACAAATTCAGAAGCAAGATTAAAAATACAATCAAATTTTTTTAAAAACTCTTCAATTGACATCCCGGGAAGGCAGGTTCTCGACGGATTAAACCTGATAAAAGACCCCTTCATTAAAGAGGCTCCGTCAATTAAGAATCTTAAATTTGAGTCTCTGTCTTTAGAAGATGTCTCCAATGAAATACTGAACAAAGGAAAAACAATAAAGGGGACAGAGCGCCACGACGAAATAGAAAAATTATACAATTCAAAAAACAGCGAGGCACACCAGAAACTTGTCGAATATAATTTGATGGACTGCGAGCTTGCTTACAAAATTCTTGAAAAAACAAAAATAATAGAGCTTGCCGTCGAGCGCTCACAATTAACGGGCGTTACTTTAGACCGCCTGACCGGCTCAATCGTCGCATTCGATTCTCTCTACATCAGAGAATCAAGAAAGAAAGAACTTGTCTCACCGACGACAAATTTCAAGCAGAAAGAGAGAAGAATAGAGGGCGGCTATGTTCAATCTTTAAATCCCGGAATTTACAAAAACGTTCTCGTCCTTGACTTCAAGTCACTTTATCCTTCGATAATAAGAACTTTTAATATCGACCCCGCATCTTTTCTTGAGAAAAAAGAAAAAAACTCGATTGAGTCGCCGAATGGAGCGCACTTCAAAATCGAGCAGGGAGTTCTTCCGGATATAATAGAAAAACTCCATAATGCACGGGAAAAAGCAAAGAAGGAAAACAGAGAGTTATCAAACCATGCGATAAAAGTAATAATGAATTCTTTCTTCGGCGTCCTCGCCTCGCCAAGCTGCCGCTATTTTAATCTCGACATGGCGAACGCAATCACGCACTTCGGGCAATTCATAATAAAGCTGACTGCAAAAGAAGTTGAGAAAAAAGGATACAAAATAATTTATTCAGATACTGATTCAATCTTCGTCGAGACCGGTTTGGAAAAACAAAGGGCGGGGAAATTAGGAAGCGAGATAGAGAGTTACGTAAACTCTTTCTACAAAGATTACGTAAAAAATAATTACAAAAGAGATTCTTTTCTCGAGCTGGAATTTGAGAAGCTATATCTTTCCCTGATGATTCCGAAGATTAGAGGAAAAGAGACGGCCGCGAAAAAAAGATACGCAGGTTTGATAGAAAAAAACGGAAAGGAAAAACTTGAGATAGTCGGATTGGAGGCAATTCGCGGCGATTGGACAGAAGCTGCGCAGGAATTTCAGATAGAACTTCTGAACAAACTATTCCACAACGAGCCGATAGAAAAGTTCATCCGCGACTATATAAGTAAAATGAAAGAGGGAAAGCTCGACGATAAACTGGTTTACAGGAAATCATTAAGGAAACAACTTTCTTCTTATACAAAGACAACTCCCCCGCATGTAAAGGCAGCCAGAAAACTCGATAAGTTAGAATCAAAAGTAATCTCCTATTACCTAACAACAGAAGGCCCGGAGCCAATCCAGAAATTAAAACACAAAATCGACTACAAGCATTACATAGAAAAACAAATACAACCGATAGCAAACCAGATTCTTCCGTTTTTCAACAAAAAGTTCGAAGACGTCGCGGAAAATTCTAAACAGGCGAAGTTGTTTTAGCTATAGTCCACCAATTTAATCTTTCGGTTTTTTATTGGTGGACTATTAGGGAACCAACACCGAGAGACTTAGTTGGTTCACTATAACTCTCCCCAAAC
>JACQLL010000014.1 GCA_016234025.1 Candidatus Pacearchaeota archaeon
AGATTCCGATGAATCTCGATGTAGCAAAACCTAAAAAACTTTCAGTTTTTTGGGCACAAAAATCTTTGATTTTCGTGTTTTAGGCAATCTCTTTATCTTAATTCATCTATTTATCCTGCGTACAACGGCCCTGCTTCAAGACCTGCCTTCGCTCTCTTCAAATAATAGTCCTCGATTTTCTTATACCTCTGTGCAGTCTCTCTCGACACCGAAGGCGTGACTCGTTTCAGAGCTTCCTCAAAATCAGCTTTCGTGATTTCCTTAGAGTTTATGTCTTTTCTCAAGGCGTTAAGAGCCGCTTCTCTGACGAGCGATTCAATATCAGCTCCGACAAAACCATCTGTTTGTTTAACCAAGTTATCGATGTTAATCTCCTTTGCGAGAGGGGTTTTCTTCGTATGCACTTCAAAGATTCTTTTTCTGCTCTCTTCGTCAGGTATATCGACGAGAATTATCCTGTCAAACCTTCCGGGCCTTAACAACGCAGGATCCAGCATGTCCGGGCGGTTCGTAGCACCGATTATCGTGACGTCTTTCAAACTTTCGAGTCCGTCGATTTCAGACAACAACTGATTCAAAACTCTTTCAGTAACTTTTGTTCCGGAGTCAATGCCGCGTCTGCCTGCAAGCGAATCAATCTCGTCGAAAAATATCACGCACGGCGCAACCTGTCTCGCTCTCTCAAAGACCTTTCTAACTCCTTCCTCGGACTTTCCAACCCACATGCTCAACAGAGAAGGACCTTTAACGTGAATGAAATTCGCCTCGGATTCATTCGCCACCGCCTTCGCCAACAGCGTCTTTCCTGTTCCAGGCGAACCATACAAAAGAATTCCCCTAGGAGCCCTGATTCCCATCCTCTCAAAACTATCAGGATTATTGATTGGCCATTCAACCGCCTCCTTAAGCTCCTGCTTTGTCCCCTCCATCCCGCCAATGTCGTCCCATTTAACATTCGGACTTTCAACAAAAACCTCTCTCATTGCGCTCGGCCTGACAACCTTCAACGCCTCTTCAAAATCATCTGGACGAACTATTGCTTTGTCCAGAACTTCCTTCGGTATTGGTTCGTCTTCTTCCAGTTTTAATTCAGGCAGCATCTTTCTAAGAACGTTCATAGCAGCTTCCTTCGTCAAAGCAGACAAATCAGCTCCGACAAAACCGTGCGTCTTCCCGGCAAGCAAGTCAAGATTTACTTTTTTAGTTAAAGGCATATTTCTCGTGTGTATTTTAAGAATGTCAAGTCGTCCCTTCTTTCCTGGAACATTAATCTCAATCTCCCTGTCAAATCTTCCAGGGCGTCGCAATGCAGGGTCGACAGAATTTACTCTGTTAGTTGCTCCGATAACAATCACCTTTCCTCTTGACTTCAAACCATCCATCATCGTCAATAACTGGGAAACAACTCTCCTTTCAACCTCGCCCTGAACTTCTTCCCTCTTCGGCGCGATTGCATCAATCTCGTCAAAGAATATTATCGTGGGAGCGTTCTTTTCGGCTTCTTCAAATATATCTCTAATTTTCTTCTCTGATTCCCCGTAAAACTTCGACATGATTTCAGGACCATTAAGAAGGATGAAATTCGCCTCGGTTTCATTAGCCACCGCCTTCGCCAACAGCGTCTTTCCTGTTCCGGGAGGTCCGTGAAGAAGAACTCCTTTCGGTGACTCTATTCCTAATTTGTCAAAAATTTCAGGATGTTTCAAAGGCAGTTCAACCATCTCTCTGACTTTCTTTATCTCGTCTTCCATTCCTCCTACATCTTCATAAGCTACGTCAGGGATAGCATCTTCTGAAAGATCAACTGCCTTAGGATTCAGAGATATCTCTGTCTCTTCATTTATGAAACAAGGATGGTTCGGCGACGTTGCTATAGCTATGAATCTAATTTGTTGAAATCCCGGAAGCCCGCCGTGCATTCCAAATAAGTCGTGTAGGTCTCCGAAAATGTCAGGGAATCCGTCTCCCATCAAGTCCCTCCGTCTCTGAACTCCCCCGAGAGAAAGTATGTCTCCTTTAACAATTGGTCTGCCTAACAATCCATTCTTCAGCATCTCCGGATCTGCCTGAACCATTATTCCTTTTTGAACAGGAGCAATTGTGACTTTCGTCGCCGGTCGCGCGTTTGCTTTCTTGACAATTACTTGTTCTCCGACGCCGATTTTCGCATTCTTTCTTATCAACATATCCATTCTGATTATGTTCTCTCCGACGTCGGCAGGATAAGCTCTGTCAACAATAGCGACGGTCTCTCGTCCGCCTCTTATAGAAATTATGTCACCTCTTATCAGTCCAAGGTCTCTCATCAACTGCGGATCAATCCTCGCCACGCCTTTGTAAACATCGTCCTGCAGCGACTCAACAACTTTCAATCTCACTCCCTCGTTCTTTGCCATCTTGCCTCCCTTTCTTTTTCGTCAAGAAAATTCAAACTCAATTTTCCGAAGTCCTCGAAACACAAGCTAACCATGTCGTTCATGTGGCTCTTCATTCGCGAACTTGAATCATTTATAAAATCGACAATCTCTTTCGGAATGCTGACGGCGTGGCTATTACCGACGACTCTTAATTTTACGCTGTATGTTTTTCTTTTGAGATTTTTATATTGGTTTAATTTATTCAAATCACTCGGATGAACTATCCTCGCCTTGCACGACGGACACTCGACGGCTCTCAATTTCAACCCTGACTTCTCTACAAAAGTCGGCATCATGGTTTTGTCGCATTCCTTGCACGAGATTTTAGCGTCGAATATATCTATCATGTGTATACATAAGGTATATACTCCTATTTAAACTTTTCTGTTGTAGGAAAGAGATTATTATTCTGTTTGAAATAACTCGTTATACATTTTCCATCGGTCAACATAGTCCAAAGCAAATCTTAACATGGCCGAGCTATCGTGCTGAAGAATTGCTCTATGTTGCAAAACATGTCCTTCGAAAGAATTATCCCGCATCGTTACTCTTTCAGCAGTTTTATTCATTCCATCAATTATTTCGTCTTGAGATTGAGTTAGTCCTTGCACACCAATATACTGCCTAACAGCTACTCTTCTAAATTCAAACTCATCTTGAAATTCTTTTTTTAACAACTCACACATATCATCCACATGGTTATCATACGGTTCTATAGAAAGGTGTTTTATCCTATCAAAAAATCCATCTTGCTTTAATTCCTGAACCATCGCATCTCCATATATGTGAACTCCGAACTCCTGATTAAATTGTCTTCTATTTCTTTCTAAACATTCTAAATACCATTCTTTCCAATCCATAAAAATTAGAGTTATAATGTATTTAAAAAGCTTTGGATGGTTATTATTTTAAAGTTACATCACTTCTTCTTTAGCGATTCTTCAACCATTCACTATAAAACTCCAACACTCCAACTTGTCATCTTACCGATAAGCTCTCCAAGTATGTTCGCACTTCGTGCATTTGTAAAATTTCGTTTCAGATTCGTCGGACGCCCTTGTTTGTTGCGCCCAGAAATAGCACTTCTTGTTCTTGCATTTCGGGCACCTCATATCGACGACAGGATTGACGTTGTCTTCCTTCTTGACAACCGCAACCCCCTTTTTTTCCGCAACCTTTTCAGAAGTCCTTATCTTCAACTTCTTATTTATCTTCCTTCCACAACCTGCACAAACTGCCTTTCCATCTTTCAAAATGATTATTCCTCCGCATTTTTCGCAAAACTCCATTAAATTACCTAACTACAAAAGAAGTTAAAAGATTATTTATATTTTTGCTTATTGTTTACTTGCATAGCCCTCTCTGGCTCTTTGCTCTGAATGGTTCGAAAAACACGAGTTTAATCCAACCGGCCGCAGGCACTCTAAAAACGGACTTTCCGATTAAATCGTCTTCTCTAATCGAAGTTTCGTCTATCTTGTTTGCGTTATTGTTTTTTTCAAGTTGCCTCTCGTTGTGGTCTCCTTTCGTTCCCAACGGCTCGAGCGAGACGACACGATGAATTATCGGATTTTTTGCCGTCGCGTCAGAGTTTGGCTCGAAAATTATTACATCACCAATTTTTATATCAGACCTTCCCCAGACAAATACTATATCTCCCTTGTTCAGTCCATTTTTGAAAGGAAACTTCTCGAACTCTTCTTCTCTTATACTCTTCGATTCATACCACTCAAAATTTTTCTCCCACCAGCTTTCAAAGTTACTCTCGTGATACATCGAGCACGACTCGATTACAACAAGAGGCAGAGAGCTGCCAGTTGCGAAAGAAAGCAGAGGAAAAAAGACAAACCTTATCACTACGATTAATAAAATCATAAAGACAACCCACGAATACCAAGTGTCCTCGTTCAAAAACTTCCAAAATCTTTTTAGATAATTCATTTGCTAAAAAGCCAAAAGGGCTTTTAAAAAGTTTGCAATTTATAAAAATACGGCACAGCAATATTTATATAATTGGTGTAGTGTGTGATAGTATGAAAAAAATATTACTCTCATTTTTTATCCTGATTCTATTAGCCGTATCAGTAACCGCGGCAAACCTTGAGGTTGAGAAATCCGGAAAAAACCCTGTCGTCATAAAAGAAATAAATAATCCGGCAATCTTTCAGTTTAACATCGATAACAAAGGAGCGACAGACGATTTTGAAATTTATTCTCTCGTCGGAGTCAGCATGGGGCCCAAAGGATTTTTCACAGTACCATCGGGAAAAAGCACTTTGGAAGTTCTCGTTTTCCCAAACAGCGAGATGAAAAAAGTAGACGGCTTCTTTAAATTTGAATATCAGCTAAAAGGAAAAAACTCCGGAATTTTCAAGGACGAGTTGGTTGTTAAAGTTGTCTCACTAAAAAATGTTTTCGAGATAACGGCAGAGCCACTATCACCTTCTGATTCGGAAGCGACAATTATCTTAACAAACAGAGAAAACACGAAGTTGGAAAATGTCAATATAAAAGTTGATTCAATATTCTTCTCTGACGAAGAAGAATTGTCTTTTGAGCCGTTTGAGGAGAAGGAGTTATCTGTTCCAATTTCTAATCTCGAAGGCATCAATGCAGGGCCATATCTTTTCAACGTCGAAATAAAAGTCCAGGGAGAAAATGCGGAGAATGACATATTAATTGATTATTTAGAAGAATCGGGTTTGTCTGTCAATGAATCTAAAACTGGTTTCATAGTTCGGCAAACGACTCTGACGAAAAAGAACGTCGGTAACGTACCAGTTGTCGCAACGATAGGACTAAAAAAAGATTTCATATCGCGCCTTTTCACAACTAGCTCTATCCCGGAGTCGAGAGTCGAGAGAAAAGGATTCTCCGTTTCCTACTTTTGGGACGAAGAACTTTCTCCCGGCGAATCCTTGGTAGTTATCTCAAAGACAAACTATACTTTTCCTTTCATAGTCTTGGTATTGCTCGTTATAATTATCTTCTTCGTTAAGTTCTATTCTCAAAAAGCGCTTTCACTAAAGAAAAGAGTTTCTCTCGTAAGGACAAAAGGAGGAGAGTTCGCTTTGAAAGTAAATATTCAGGTTATAGCAAGAAAAAATGTTAAAAACATAACAATAACAGACCAAATTCCGGCAATGACTAAGGTTTATGAGAAGTTTGGCAGGCAGCCGGAAAATCTTGACAAAGACAAGGGCAGGCTGCAATGGAAGCTGGACAGTTTGACGGCAGGGCAGGAAAGATTTTACACTTATATAGTCTACTCAAAGCTAAATGTCGTCGGCAGATTCGAGCTTCCTGTTGCAAGAGCAGTCTTCGAAGCAGACGGGAAGTTCGGCAATGTCACATCAAACAGGGCATTCTTCGGCAGAGAGGTCTGATTGTTTTCAGTGCAGAAAGAATTCTCGACGAAAAAACATAGACCTTAATATGTCAAGAATTATTTTTTGCGTAACACAAAGCAACCTTCGGTTCTTTGTGCCAAAAAGTCCATCGGATTTTTAGGACTCCCTACTTTAGTTCGTGAGACACCAAGAATTTGAAAAATTCTTGGAGCATTCAAGAACTTCGTTCTTGATGAAGCGAAAATAATTCTTGAGCATGCTCAAGAACCAAACACGCCACCTACTTTAGTGGGTGGTTCTTGACA
>JACQLL010000017.1 GCA_016234025.1 Candidatus Pacearchaeota archaeon
ACATAAACAGGATCACTCCACCTATGTCTCTTCCTTCGCTTTGCAATTTTTCTCGCATTTAACAAGCCCATCCTATACTCTTGAGAAAACACTGTTTAAATATTTGTAAAATAGATTTATTTCCAAATTGGGTTTAATACAGCTCAGCTTACTGCGTCGTCAATTTGACAACTTCAAAGTCCGATGGACTTTGATGCCTCGAGAACTTTGTTCTTGAAGTTAGAGATTGCCGATTTCGCGAAGCGAAAAATTTCGCGGAATACTCCGTAGCTTACTGCGGAGACCTCAAGGTCTGAAAAATCTTGACGGCACTCAAGATTCCGACGAATCTTGATGTAGCGAAACCTAAAAAACTTTCAGTTTTTTGGGCACAAAAATCTTTGATTTTCGTGTTTTAGGCAATCTCTTTATTTCTTATCTAGAGACAAGACCTGCTCTCTTAAGTAGGTCTAACATAACTTTTTTGCTAGATCTTGCTTTCTTTAATTTGAAAACTGCATCGTTGCGGGAGACTTCAGGATGTTCATCTGCGTATAGTTGTCCAGAGTAGTAACACATAAGTGTATGCCCGGAGACTTCAACTCCTGAATTTTGGTCTATGAATCTGGCTTTTCTGAAGGTATTTGAATCAATGTCTTCAACAATTTTTTCTATTGAAAGAGGGACCCCATTCATTCTCCCATTAAAGAACAATCTTCTTAGAAGGATGGGGTCTGTTAAATCTAAATCAGTTATGTTTTGAGTAAAATTAATTTTAAAACCGCTAAGCTCTGCTAGTTCTTTCATAGTGTCTGTATTTATTTTTAGACTATGCTCTAATTCAGGATTAGCTTGCATATCACCCATTGTTAAATGAGTTCCATTATCGCGATTGTATTTATATGCGGAATAATGGTGCATCAAGGTGTGTAAGGTAATCGAACGGTCGTCAGTAGTTACTCTCATCTTCCTCAACTTCTCTAAATTTTGCGGTTTTTTCCACTCTGATTCTTCTTGAGCTTGTAACAGTAAATTTCTAATTTCGCGGGGACTTTCAAAGACTGAATGAAACTCATTAAAATGATCTTCAAACCATCTTTTTTCGATTTCAGGATCAGTGCCAACTTCTAAGCCTGCTAAGTCAAATAATTCTTCATAACCCAAACTTCTTTTACGTCCTTTGTTACATCTCTCAACTAAAATGCCTCCGCTAAATCTTCTGTATAATTCAGGGGCAAATCTAATCTGTGCGAATTCAGTCGCTCCGCCATCCCAGCTTCTCCATTCTCCTTCTGTTTTTGCGGACAGCAAAATCTCTATTAGTGTTTTTTTATTGATTCTTACCTCACTTAAATCTTTTCCCCTGACTTGAAGACCAGCCGTCTTAAATATTTTTAATAGAATACTATTAGTTAAGTAACTTACCGCGCTGTCCCCAGGCACATTTCCGTCTATAAAATCATTTGTTGTATAATATGTCCCATTTATTCTATTAAAATTTTCAGCACAAAAATGGAATGCTAGCATCTGCCCTTTGACTTTTACTCCAGAAAACTGAAAGCGTGTATGGTTGAAGTCGTCTGGAGATGGTTCGTATTCTCTCCATTGTGGAACAGACTTTACAGAAAGCAGGAATCCTCTAAGATTGTCTGGTTCTGAAAACCTAAACTGAGGAACTTCGCATTCAGCAAACATTCTCATTTTTTGATTAACTAACAAATTATAAACTCTGTCGGCAGGAAAAGTTCTTTCGTAAGTTTCAACCAGCTGTCTTCCGTTAACGTCTCGGCCTTCCAAACTATATCTCTCGCTATAAAATGCGTTGGTAATAACTCTACTTTGAGACCATTCTTCTTCTGTTCTTCTTTTCAGCAAGGCTTCCCTAAATTTTTCTCTACCCATAAAAACCTCTCTAAAGAAGAATATTTAAACTTTTCCTACAATCTTCCTGCATGTTCCTCGGCATAGAATCAACAGCACACACTTTCGGCGTAGGAATTTCCAATAACAAAAAAATCCTCGCAAACGTCAGAGACATGTATAAGACAGAGTCAGGAGGAATCGTTCCTATGGAAAGTGCAAAGCATCATAAAAGAGTTGCGCAGGAAATTTATCAAAAAGCTCTTGCCGAAGCAAAAATAAAAGAATCTCAAATTGAAGCAATCGCAATTTCAAATGCTCCGGGTTTAGCGCCCTGCTTGCATGAAGGAATGAATTTTGCAAAACAAAAAGCAAGTGAATTGAAAGTTCCTCTCGTCCCTGTCAATCACTGCATCGCGCATCTTGAAATCGGGCAAAGCGTTGGTGCGAAAGATCCGATTTTACTTTACGCGTCAGGAGCAAACACGCAAATAATTGCATACGCCGCAGGAAAATACCGCGTCTTCGGAGAGACGTTAGATTTAGGAGTCGGCAATTTCATCGACAAAGTTGCTCGTTCATTCGGATTAGGATTTCCCGGCGGACCGGAAATAGAAAAACTTGCGAAGAACGGAAAATACACCGAACTGCCTTATTCGATAAAAGGAATGGACGTCTCGTTTTCAGGAATGCAGACAAAGATTCAGCAGTTATATAAAAAAGGAATCCCGAGAGAAGATTTGTCTTTCTCTCTGCAGGAAACCGCTTTCGCAATGCTGGTCGAAGCCGCGGAAAGAGCTCTCGCTCATACAGGAAAAAAAGAACTAGTCTTGGGCGGCGGCGTCGCATGCAACTCTCGTTTGCAAGAAATGTGCAAGATAATGTGTTCAGAAAGAATTGACAAGACAAAATTTTTTTGTCCCGAGAAACAATTTCTCGTCGACAACGCCGCGATGATTGCTTTCACAGGAGAATTAATGTTCAATGCCGGAATAAAAATCTCTCCGGAAAAAATCGAAATAAAGCCGAGAGAAAGAACCGACCAGGTTGAAGTCGTCTGGAAATGATTGCGACTTTAAGGCCAAAAAGTTTCTATGAGATTTTCAAGTGTTGAAATTGTTTGGAGATAACCATAAAACTTATAAACTTTATAATTATTATAATAACTATGAAAACAACAATATCAATATCAAAGGAAATGGCGGAAAG
>JACQLL010000024.1 GCA_016234025.1 Candidatus Pacearchaeota archaeon
ATTCTTGGATGCGCTCAAGAACCCGAAATCTTTGAGGGTTCTTGACGTAGTCCACCAATAAATAAAGAGAACGAAGTTCTCTAATCTTCGCTTCTCACGAAGCTTCAGAAAACCGAAAGATTAAATTGGTGGACTATATTTAAGTCAGTTGCTATATTTCGTAACAGATTGAGGATGTCAGAGAAAACTTTATAAACAATCCATACCCGAAAAATGGATGAAGCAGGGAAGAAAAATATCAGGAGGAAAATACAAAACAAATAGAAAGAAGAAGCTTTATGAGAGACAAGGCCAGCAAAGAGAGGTAACTCTGAAAGAAACTAAAATAAAGAAAGTGAGAATTACGGGCGGAAAAATAAAGGCATACCTCCTCGGAACAAACGTGGCTAATGTGATGGACCCCAAAACAAAGAAAGTGAAAAAAGTTAAAATAAAGAATGTTGTCGAAACTCCGCAGAACTTTTTCCTTGCGAGGCAAAATCGTCTGATAAAAAGCGCGATAATTGAAACGGAAATCGGAAAGGCTAAAATTACAAATCGTCCGACTCAGGAAGGTCATGTTAACGCTATTTTGATTGAGAATAAATTATAAATCCAGTTCAATTAATTTTCTTTTTCCTTCTATAATGCTTGTCTTTTTTTTCGAATTTTTGTGATGTTTATAAAGAAATCTTGCGCTGATTAGGGTGATGACGATAAATAAAACTATAAGCCCCAATGTCGATGGTTTGATTATAGTGTTATCAGAGATAGCTAGTCCTGCAAGACCTCCTCTTTCTGATGGAATGAATATGTTCTGAGCAATTACTGCCGAGGCCAAATCGCTGACAAACTGCATGTTTAAATTAAATTCGCCGAACGTATCTTTAGGAAGGTCAAACTTCATGATGTTGTTACTTTCTCCGTTAGCTTCCAAAACGACCTCCTGTAATCCTCTGGCTCTTGAGATGCCGTCGAAATCTGTGAGAGAATACTCTATGCTTATTTCGTGGTCTCTTCCGGAATACTCTTTCAAAGAGTAGGTTAATATAAATTCGTTTCCTCTTCGTTCGTAGTTTATAATCTTTGGTTCAAACGCGTTTCTGTAAACGGTAATGTTTAGGGATTTGTTAGACGAGCCCTTTTCGCATTTTATAATAACTTGTGCTTCGTATCCCTGCGGCTCCACATTTTCAGGAACGAGCAAGCTAATTTCAAATGTGAATTTTTCCTCGAAGCTTAGTCCTTTTTCCTGTTTATTGCTCATCCAGCTACCTGCAGTTCCTGCGAACTCTAATCCACAAGCGTTTAGGAAACTTCTTTCTTTGTTTGTTACAAGGAAATTAATTTTTTCTGTTTCGCCTCTTTTTACGATAATTTCATCAATGTCGGAAAACTCTAAGTTTAGTTTACCGTTAGTGTTGGTAATCTCCACGCCTCCGCCGCCTCCGCCGCCAGAACTGCCGCCTCCGCCCGAACCGGGGTTTGAACTTTGAACAGTAAAACTCGAATTCGTCTTATTTGCGTTTCCTGCAGAATCGTTTGCGTAAATGTTAAAGACGAAGTCAGCGTCGATTGTGACATCAAATGTTCCGGTTCCGGAAGCGCAGTTCAAACTTGTGTTTCCAATTTCCAGCGTGGTTCCGCGGTAAACATTATACCAACAGTTGCCGATGTTTGTATCTAAAGCGTTGAAAGTAATAGGGATGCCAGTTCTTGAATTTTTATTTCCGCTTGGCTCGGTCAGACTTAAATTTGGATTAATGGTGTCTATAGTTAAACTTCTGTTTTCCGCGAGACCAAAATTTCCCTGCGTGTCGTTGCAACCAATGTTCCATAAATAATTTCTGTCATTCAAGTATAATGTAAAACTACTCTCAACGTCGGAAACAATGCTTGAATTTGTCTGATTTAAAATAAATTTATTGATAACCCCGCCGCCGAAATTTCCATAGAGAGAGCATGCACTTAAATCGAGGTCGCTTGCATTATAAACGAACTTAACACTTCCGTTTGACAGATAGCTTGAGTTTAAAGGAGAGATTAATTTTACAATCGGGGCCCCTGTTTGAACAGAGAAGTTTACGCTGTCTTTTCCAATCAGACCCAAGACGCTTTCGTTCGCGTATAGTGACAGGTTGTAGTTTCCGTCGGAACTTACGTTGAAAGTTGTGTTTGCACATCCGCTTAAAGTTAAGTTATTGATACCTTTGTCTATACTATACCAACAAGAACCTAAGCTGTTTCCGACGACAGAAAAATTTAGAGCCAAACTTTCGTTAGTTCCGTAACTATCTCCTTCGTTTGGCAGGACTAAGTTGACGACGGGAGCGCTCGCGCCTAAAGAATAATCGATGTCCACACTTTTTAATGCCGGGCTGACAGAAGAGTCCGCGCTGCTGAAAAAGAACTTGTATTGGAAATATTGTCCGCTTAAGTTTAAGCCGGTATTGTTTGAGTCATAATAAGTGTTTCCTGTTCCGTCGGGTCCACGAAAACTTCCGTCGGAGCAAGAGGGAAGCGTGCAATTCCGCGCCTGGAAAGTTAAATTAGTCGCAGAATAAAAAGTTGTGAGTCCTTTAGGATCGTTACCTGCTCCGCCATTTAAGTCGCCAATTTCGCTCCACGAAACTCCGGAGTTTGAAGATGAGAAAATTCTTCCTGTTGCGTCTGTTATGAAAAAATTATCGATTGAATCAATCAGCATTCTGGTGCCGTCATTGATATATGGAGTAAAGCTGTCGTTTATTAAACTCCAGTTTGAGCCGCCGTCTGCGGATTTGTAAACGTCTTTGTTTAATAAAATATAAACATTTCCGCTACTATCGACTTCTAAATCATCTGTCCCTGTAGTTCCACCATAACCCGAATTTTTCTCAGTCCAGTCAACTCCGTTGTTAGAAGATGAGAAAACAGCTCCTGAACCGTCGACAACATATAAAACATTGCCCGAGGTTATTCCGAGGCCTTTTCCATTATTAGTGGCTACTCCGTTGAAATCTCCTTTTAGTGTCCAGCTGGTTCCAGAATTAGAGGAAGAATAAACATCACCTGAAGCGTCGACGGCGTATAGGACTTCGTTAGAATCTTTCTCTCCCAATAATACGCTGCTGTCTGCAAAACTATTATTGACGACGCTCCAGTTAACTCCTAAGTTTGCTGACCTCCAAACCTCTCGGTTGGTATTACTAACGATATAAATATAACTTACGTCGGCAAACATTTCTTCGGTGTCGGTTGTTCTTCCGTAATTGTCTGCTTTCTGCGCCCAACTTACTCCTAAATTAGAAGAAGAGTAAACGTCTCCTGCACCGTCCACTCCAAACAAAAATTCAACTTTCGCTTCTGTGCCTGCCCAGCTTAAGTTGTTCCATGTTACTTCACTTGTCCCGTTAAAAATTCTGCTCTCGTAGCTTCCGCTCAAGTTGCTTCCGGACAAAACGACAGAACTTCCGTTGTAAGTTGTATTAAAATAGCTTCCCAAATCAAAGTCGCTTTGCCCTGAATCAGAAAGTATAATGAATCCTGTGAACGTCCCGAAATGCATGAAGTGCAAGATTGCCAATAAAATAACCATTGACAAGAATAAGACAAAAAACTGAATCACCCTTCTTTTCATATTTCTAACAGCAATTGCAATTTTATAAAGATTTTCCTATTGAATAAATAACACACACTTCATCGAATAAACCTTCAAATGTGCCTGGCAAATTTATCCGTTATTTTTAACGCTCGTAGAAATCCTCGGACTTTAGTCTGTGGTTTTTTGTCGAGGATTTCTCCGGCGGTCACAAAACCACGACAAGCTCCGCATGTCAAGAATGCAACAAGCATTCTTGAGCAACATCAAGGAACGGACTTCCTTGAGTCTTTAGTGCGGAGTTAAAACCGAAGGTTTTGTGACTTTATGTTTGGTTGCCGAACCTTTCACGAAAGGCAACATTATTAAATATTCTTTTCTTGTTATAAAAATGGAAAAAATAAAAATAACTTTTCTCGGGACAGGCGACTCCGTGCCGACAAAAAAAAGGAATCACACTGCGATTTTGCTTTCTTACAAGGACGAGAATATTCTTGTTGATTGCGGGGAAGGAACGCAAAGACAGCTCAAGATTGCAGAAATTTCTCCGGCTAAGATAACGAAACTTCTCATTACACACTGGCACGGCGATCACACCCTCGGCATTCTTGGCTTGATAGAGACGCTCGCCATGCTGGGAATAAACAAGAGACTTGAGATTTACGGCCCGAGAGGAACTAAGAGATACATGAATCTTTTTTTGAATTTTATCGGGCCTTATAAAAAACTAAGCAGGACGTCGATAGAAGTTAAGGAAGTTGCAGGAAAATTCTTGGAAAGAAAAGAATTTTATGTCGAGGCGAAGCCGATGTCGCACGGAATTCCGGCGAACGCTTATTCATTTGTAATCAAAGACAAAATGCGACTTGACAAACAAAAAATAAAAAAATTAAAACTGCCTAATTCTCCTGTTCTGAAAAAACTTCAGGAAGGTGAAGATGTAATTTTTGAGGGCAAGAAAATAAAATCAAAGGCAGTTTCTTATCTTGAGAAAGGGAGAAAGGTAACTTTTATCCTTGATACAAGAGTCAATGCGAATGCGGTTGAGTTGTCGAAGAATTCTGATTTGCTAATTTGTGAATCTTCCTTCTCGAAAGACGAAGCTGTAATGGCGAAAGAAAGAAAACATCTTACTTCGAAAGACGCCGCGACGATTGCGAAAAAGGCGAAAGTGAAGAAGCTGTTTATTACGCATATTTCTCAAAGATACGAATATGATTTGTCTAAAATTCTGAAAGAAGCAAAGGAAGTTTTTCCAAAAACAGAAATCGCCAATGATTTCGACGTTGTCGAGATTTAAATTCTATTAATCTTCATCTCCTAAAAATTCCCTAATGACAAGAGGGACGACTTTATCGCGAAAGTCGTTGTCTTTAACTCTTTGAAGTCGAACATTTCCATTAGTGTGAGTTTGAACAACTTTATACAATCGATAATTTTTTAGTTTGTTGCTGTCTAAAAAATCTTCTCCCCATTGTCTTTCTAAAACGTAATGGTTATCCTCAAAATCAACGCCGATGTAATCATGTCTCTGAGTTTCATCAATCACATCATCTATCAATCTTCCGAATCTGACGTCATATCCGAAAACTATAGCAACTGACTTAAATAACTCCCAAAATTGTCAGTTGCTATATTCGAGAGAACAAAAAACAATGGAGAAATATTTTGGTCTCTCGTTATAATAAACCTCCGGTCATTATCACTTCCCTGAACTTGTGCTCGCCGGAGAGATAAAGATTATAGTGTCTCCTCTCAAGAAAGTTAATCCAAAGTTTTTCTTGACTTCGCCGTTTTGCATTTCTTTTGCGTTGTCTAGAGCAACGTTTATGTGCATGTCGAAAGCGAGCAAAGTTCCGACGAATTGTCTGTCGCCTTTTAGATATACAATCACTTCTTTTCCCTTCGATTGATTCAAAAGGTCGAGTGGTCTTTCAATTCCGTTAACCATAAATGCATTCATTCCTTACTCTATTTAAACTTTGCTATGAAATTTGACTTTTTTGAGAATCTTTTCTTTGAACAGTCTTGTTTCCTCCTAATTTTTTAACAACGCTGGTTTTAGTGTAAAACGAAACTTTAAATAAGCTGTCTTATCATTTATAAGTTGGAAGATCCCGTAGCTCAGCTCGGTTAGAGCGCTGGTCTTATAGGACGATTATTCGTGGGAATAATTGCTCTCAAGAATTGTCTAAGAGAGCCGGAGGTCCCGGGTTCAAATCCCGGCGGGATCATCGGGATTTGAACTAAGAAGTTTTCCACCAAATTTATTAACTCCTCCAGCTTACTTTTTTTATGGATGTGCCTATACTTGACTTCATTAGAAATCTAGAACGTGGAGGAGCTAACCGTTCTGTAATAGATGCTTGCTCTAGGACACTCAAAGCTATTTCAAACCATGCAGAAGGAGTTTACGAAGGCCTTCTCTCCGAAGAGCTAGCTTCAGAAGAAGTTTTTGCAAGAAACCATATACACCATACAGCATATCTAACAACCGCATTAGATGTTCTCGAAGCTGAAGGAATGATTGAACAAAGACGTGGGAAATATTTTGTCAAGGAGTAGTCTTTACTTTAAGCCTTGGCAGTTTTCCAAAGAGTTTCAAAAAAGGATTTGAATGACTGTGCTATTTCCTGATTTTTTATAGATAAACAAGAAGAATGTTCTCCATAAGTAAATATTAAAGTTCTTTCTCCCATAATGTCGATTGCAGAAGGAGTTATTCCTCTAAGGATTTTAACTTCTGTAAAATTCATTTTCTTGAAAGCTTTGTAATACTCTGTTTTATCGTCAGAAAATATCGCTTTGCAAAATATTCTCCTTTTTATTCTCTCACCATGCCATCTTTGCCATAATAAATTAAACTGCTCTTTTTTCGACGAAATAATTCCCATCGCTAAAACTCCTTCCTTTTCCTCCAAATAATCAAGAGCTTCAAAAATCGCTGTCTGTATTCCGTTGATTCCTTTGAACAAATTAGTCTCATAACTCTTCTTTCCAGATTTCTCAATGTTCAAAAGGAAAGGAAGTTCTTTCAAAAACTCCTGTTCTTTTTTCTCTATTTCATTTTCTTTCTCATGCAAATAATCTAAAATCCTATTCGGCGAGGCGGCACTAAAATATTTTGTTTTCTCCTTTACAATGTAACTAGCAAGTCCTTTTTTGATTAGCTTATCAAGAATTTCATAAATTTTTCCACTCGAAATTTGTGCGTTTTCAATTATCTTTCCGGTTGTTGTTTCTCCTAATTTCAGTAAAGTAAGGTAGACCTTTGCTTCTCCCTTAGTTAATCCGATTTCTTCTAAAATCTTCAAATTCATTTTTTTATTAGTTTACTTGATTATAAAAATCTTATTATTGCACCTCACTAAGAGGGAGATAAGTATTATAAGCATTTATTTTTAGTTATAACTATAAAGTTATTACTTTATGGAGAAAAAATGAAAGACAAAGAAATTGAAGAAAGAATTGAATGGCTGCGCGCAATAAACAGAAATAGAGCGAGAAGGAGAGTTTATCAGGACAGTTGGTGGCTCTTTGACTCGGCAGGAAACAGATTAGATCTTGAATCTTGTGTTGATGCCAATTACAAAAACGGTAATCCAAATTTAATCGTTTTACGGTGCCCGCTAAAAAAATATGACAAGTATTTAACGCTTGAAGAAAATGATTTTAGTAAAGATCTAAGAATTAGCTATGCTGAATCAGAATTAATTTTAGGAAGAGATGCATCTTTTTCCATAGGTTTTAGCTCCGTTGAAAATTGGGAGCGACAGGCAATGATCTGGGCGGCACTAAAACATGCTCCAAATGCTAGATATTATTCTTTTGGAAATCATGAGTTAATTCCAAACTACAGGAAACCAACTCATTTAGTTATTCCAGTTGAGTATTATCAATATCGTCTTGCCGGCAATTCTCCAGAACCTATTTTGAAAGTGGAGGGTTGGTCTGAAGAAGAGGTGATTCAAGGAGTGAGAGAAGAGCTAAAGCGCAAAAAATGATTGATAAAAAGTTAAGATTTCGCGGCTTTCTATAGCTTCAATAAGCATTCCTCTCTTTATTGTAAAACTCTAAGAAAAATTCTGAATGATTAAGCTATCTCAATCAATGTTTATTCTTAAACGGCTTGCTTTGTTTCCAGACTTAATTATTATATCTTATGCTCATCAAAAATTATGTTTTTCAATTAATGTGGTTATCTTTTTAACAAATAAAAACTTATTTCTAATATCTTGGATAATCTCGTAAAATCTATGGATATCTTCAACATCAAAAGTTAACCCAATATCATATTTGCCTAACTGATATAGGACATAATGAATACCCTTAGTTTGTTTACAGTAACTAACAAATAAATCAAATTGTGTTCGATCTGCTTTGTTAATTGATATAAGAGCAATACAGGGATGATAATTTAGATTAGCCATGTCAATTTTTGTTTTATATCCAGAAATAACATTATTTTTCTGGAGCTTTTTCATCATAGTAATTGTTGATCTAGGATTTAATCTTATTTTTTTTGCTATATTAAGAAGTGAATCTCTTGAATTATTTCTCAGGACATTTATTAGTCCAATCTCTTTTTCATTCAGCTTTTCACTTTCTGCTTCATAATCAAATATCGGAAAGATTTTCGACTCCTTGGTTTCAATAAAAGATTTGTTGATTTCGAATGCACTTAATACTAC
>JACQLL010000027.1 GCA_016234025.1 Candidatus Pacearchaeota archaeon
AAACACAAGAAAGAAGTTCAGCATTTTTGGAATATTTCGGAGACACGCCGAAATTGAGATTCCTTGATTTCTTAATTGGAAATTACTTTTTTGACTTCAACATGACAGACATGGCAAGAGAGGCAAAAATAAGTTATAACTCTCTTAAAAGTTTTTTTAGTGAATTTTTACAAAAAGGAATAATTGTCAAGACAAGAAGAGTTGGAAAATCTGATATGTATAAATTAAACACCGACAACGCAACTTCGCGGAATTTCTTGAAGTTCGCATGGTTCCTGACAAAACAAAACTTAGAATTGGATGAGAAAGAAATCTATCCAGTTGTTAAGGAAGCTTTTTAGCCCCTTCTCTCAATCTTTTCCTTGACTTCTTTTACAAAATCCTCAATCTTCACACCGCTCTTGACTTCCCCGTCTCTTGTCCTAATCGCTAATGTCTTGCTTTTCTCTTCTTTTTCTCCAATTACAATAACAAAAGGAATTTTCATCAGAGACGCTTTCCTGACTTTGTCGTTTACCGTCGTGTTTTCCAAATCGGCGTCGATTCTTAATCTTGGTATATCTTCTTTGGTTTGTTTGACAAATTTTTCAGCGGCTTTTGTGTTTCTGTCGGTGAAGTTGATTATTCTTACCTGAATCGGTGAAAGCCAGACTGGCAGGGAACCGGAAGTTTGCTCTAAAAGAATTCCGATGAATCTTTCCAAAGAACCGAAGATTGCCCGGTGGATGACTATCGGAGTTTTTCTTTTGTTGTCTTTGTCAATATATTCTAAGTCAAAACGCTTTGGCATTTGCATGTCGAGCTGAATTGTTGCAGTCTGCCAGTTTCGACCGAGAGAATCTTCTAAATGAATGTCAATTTTCGGTCCGTAAAATGCTCCGTCTCCTTTGTTTATTTTAAATTTTATTTTCGCCTGCTTTAAAACTGATTCCAGTTCTTTTTCTGCGGCGTCCCAATCTTTTTTTTCGCCCATGAATTTTTCAGGACGTGTTGAGAATTCGAGATGATAATTCATTTTGAAAGTTTTTTTGTAGATTACGTCTATTAACTCTATGATGCGCTTGATTTCACTTCCGATTTGCTCTTTTGTACAGAAGATGTGCGCGTCGTCCTGGGTGAATTGGATTAACCTGAATAAACCGGCGAGAACTCCGGAAAGCTCAACTCTGTGGTCCTTCCCGAATTCAAATAATCTTAACGGTAAATCTTTGTAGCTTCGGATGTTTGACTTGTAGATGAGCATCATCCCCGGGCAGTTCATTGGCTTGACTCCAAAGTCGCGCTTTTCATATTTTGTGATAAACATACTGTTTTTGTAGTGCTCCCAATGACCTGAGATTTTCCATAATTTATTGTCAAGAACTTGAGGGGTTTCAATTTCGTCATAGCCAAACTGTTCGTGAAGTTCGCGAGAGAAAGCTGTAAGTTGATTGTAAATTATTTTTCCGTTCTTGTGCCAAAAAACTGAGCCGGGTGCGACTTCATGAAAACTGAACAAGTCAAGTTTTTGCCCGAGGATCCTATGATCATTTTCTTTTAATTTCGATGTGTCTAATTTGGAACGAGAAATTTCTTTTATCAATTGTTTTGTATCGTAATCAGAAACATCCGCTCCTTTTTTTTCTTCTGTGAATGATTCTACGAACTCCTTGCTTAATTCAGAGAGAGGATGGCCTTTGCATTTTAGTTCGAAAGATTTGTAATACCCGAAGGGAGCTCTTGTTACTTTAAAATTTTTTGAAAGAAGTGACTCTGATTTTTTTAACAACTCCAGCGCAAGATTGGGAGAAGCTAAGTTTGAAGATAAATGCGCGTAAGGATAGAGGACGATGTTCTCTGTTTTCACTTCTTTTGCTGTTTTCTCGACTGCTGAAACTAACTGAGAAACGGTTTTCTCTGAATCTCCTTTTTCGACTGCTGTTAAGACGACCAAGGGCTCTTTGACCGAAATCTCTCCTTCTGTCGGAGCGTCGTCTGTTTTGTTCAGAGCTTTTTTCAACGACTTGAATTTTATGTAATCGCAGTGAAGCGTTAGGATTTTCATGGAAGAACGAAGAATTGGTGGTATAAAAAAGTTGGGATGGAAGTTTAGAAATCGGTAAGTTTAAAACCTGCATTCTTGTTTGTTTATTATGAGAAACCTATACAAAGCATTGATTGGAGTAGGATTAATTGCCATAGCCGGATATTCTCTAAAAGAAAATTGCAGGGCTTTGGACAATAAACTAGTAAGAGCAAGGTCTCCTGCAAGCGCTGAGTTTGTTGATGATTTGAACGGAGATGGAAAGGATGAGCTTGCTGTTCGTTTGCGGAATGGAAAGACGGTTTACTTTTTTAGTGAAAAATATGGAATAAAGCATAGAGCGGAGGGATTAAGCAGAGGATACCCCACACTTGCTTATCCTTTCATTGATCAGGCTTCCGACGGTGTTCAGTATTTGCTTATTCTAACAAGAGTTGGGGAAAGGGAGTGGGAATTTGTTATGGGAAAAGAAGACGAGGAATACAGATTAGTTGAGGAGGCGAAAACTTTTTAGTTTCTGGGGACAATGAAGAAGTTTAACTTTTTTGCTTTTTTCTGTATGTTTTTAGTCTTGGGCATATTTTTTTCAGCTTCTGTTTCGTCTGTATCAATGGATTCTAAATGTCCTTTTGGTTGTGATTGCGGTATGGATTATCCTCAATGGGTTTATACTTACATTTTTTATCCTTTGATTGATTGGCACGAAGGCAGTATTCCTTTTATAGTGCTGGGATGCGAAGGATAATCAATTGTTCAACAAGACTTTTCTTCGGCTGAAATTTAAGACTCTTATATTATCATCCTGATAATAATCCATTCCAAGTTAAACTCTTCGTTCGTCATATTTCATATTTCCTCACTTGCCACGCTAACAGAGTTAGCTCTCACCTCGTTTTTATATTTCATTAAAAACCTCGGCTCGGGGCAATTAACAACGATTATCTGTAATTAATTTGGAATTTGTAGCCCCCGACCACCCGCCCCTAAATTGTTGGCACACTTCAGAAAACTTATTAAAGACAGGTGCTTAAACCTCTTATATGACAATAGTCGCTTCAACAATAATCAAAACCGAGTTTGGAAATTTTAAAGTATGCTTTCATGAAACCGAAAAAGGTTCGTGTGTTAGTTTTTCTCAAGGAGATTTATCAAAAGATAATCCAATAGTTCGGTTTCATTCAGCTTGTTTATTTGGGGAAATTTTCCATTCTCTTCATTGTGATTGTCATCATCAATTAACTGAAACTATGGCTCTTATTCATAAAAATAAATGTGGAGTTATAATTTATTCTTATCAAGAGGGCAGAGGAATTGGTTTAAAGAAAAAAATTGAAGCCATGGAAATACAGAGAATGGAAAACTGTGATACAGTTGAAGCATTTAAAAAACTCGGTTTTGGAAAAAGTGATTTTAGAGATTATGAAACAGAGATTCAAGCACTAAAAGATTTGAAAGTTGCGAAAAAAATACAAAGTTTTTCTGGCAATCCTGTAAAAGATAAAGTATTGAAGAAAGCAGGTTTCACTATAACAGAGATTTTGAATATTGATGATAAGAATTTAAGTCAGATTGCCAAAGAAGAGATAAAAACCAAGATTGAAAAAATGGGATATAAATACTGAAGTGTGCCCACCATCCACAAATTCCAAATTAACTCTGCGGTGCTCATTTCATTCCGCTCCTCGCCCCGTTGCACTCTCATAAACTCGGGAGACATAACAGGAATTATACTCAATAATCCTCGCCAGAGATGAGAAATAAAAGATAATAACAGTAGTAATCAAAATTAATTAACAGAGATAAAAGTAATATTACATCTCATTAAAAGCTCGGATTACTCAAAAACTTTATTGTCTCGTGGCGCCTTCGCTTTGCTTCGGCTACTCAACATAAACTTTTTGGTTTTTTCACTATCGTTCAAAAACGAGTATAACAGCGATTAGTGGAAATAAAAATGGGTCGCGCGGTGCTTCGCACAAATTGCCTTTTGTTTATACAAAAGAAAAATTATATAAAGTTATTTTATTCTAACTATATAAATGACAAAAATAAAATTGATTGGAGTGTCCTTCTTAGCATTCTTAAGAGCCATTTTCTGGCCAATCTTGCTTTTGATATTTCTTTATACTGGAAAGTTTATTCCAAAAACCTATCAGCCCAGATACATCATTTTATTTTTTATCATAGTATTTTCTTATCACATGGTAAAATCTTATAAAAAAGGAATCTGTTGGTTTGGTTATCCTTTTACCATCGC
>JACQLL010000025.1 GCA_016234025.1 Candidatus Pacearchaeota archaeon
AAAAAATAAAAAAATAAATTAAGATTTTTTAGACGCACGGTGTTTGTTTTCTAAATAATTTTCCAGAATTATCTAAACAGGCATATGCCGAACTATTTCCGTTCATGCTGCTTAGGGTGAAAGGTTTTGATATCTCGACTTGAGAACCATCCGCGTAAAGGCTAACCAATCCAGTTTGACCACCAACGCTTAAGTGCCCGCTAGTTAATCCTGCCCCAACAGTTAGACTATTAGGCCCAGAAATTTCTACATCCTCGGTTATTGGTTTATTTATCTGAACTTGAGAACCATCTGCATACAAACTTTGTTGTATTGATAAATATCCTCCAAAAACTCCTCTGTCGACTCTTGCTTCTCGTATTTCACAAGTCTCATCAGCATCACACGAATTTGCTCTTATCGGTCCGCCGGTGTTGCCAATTCTGTCGAAGAAAGCTGCGCCTGTTATCGACGCTGTGACGGCCGAAGCGATGACCGCGACGATTAAAGAAATCACAATCGTCAATACAATTTGTTTGCTATCCATTTTGTTAAACCTCCTTTCATTCTTGTTCTATAAGAAAAGTTTTTTGATATATATATATCGATGATTGAAAAATTTTGTTTAAAGTGGAGTTTCTGTTTGATAGGAATATAGTCAACCAACTAAGTTCTTCGGTTAGTTTCGGTTGGTTGACTATTTAGGGGACCAATTTGCGACCGAGAAATTAAATTGGTTCACTATATCTTATTTGCGCCGTTTAGCAGTTTCAATCTTAGCGGCTCTTCGATAACTTTTTATATCGAGATTGTTGGGAATGTAAATGAAGTTCAAGGAAGGAGACGTTGTTTTTTGTAAAGTCGAGAAGATAGAAGGCACGACTGTTTTTTTGGAAGTCGAAGGAACTGATAAGGGGACAATGGTTCTTTCAGAAGTTGCCGCCGGAAGAATAAGAAATTTGAGAAGCTATGTTTCTCCGAACAGAAACGTCGTATGTAAAATTCTGAAAGTTGTAAGAGGTCATTTAGAACTAAGTTTGAGAAGAGTTACTTCAAAAGAAAGAGATGAAGTTTTGAACAGGCACAAGAAGGGGAGAGCATTGAGAAGCGTTTTCGAAGCTGTCGGAGTTGGAAAAGATGAACTTAGGAAAATTGAGGATTTGTATAATCTTGGAGAGCTGATGGAAGAAGCCGAAGAGAGCCCCGGAGTTTTAGATAAACTAATCGGGAAGGAGAAAGCAAAGAAAGTTTTGGAGATGATTTCTGAAAAAGAAGGAAGAGAAAAAATTGCAGAGGGAAAATTTGTTTTAAGTTCTCTTAGCGAGCAGGGCGTTAACGACATAAAGAAAATTCTTGATTTGAGAGATGTCGAGATTCATTATCTTGGAAGCTCGCAGTTTTCTGTCTTATCTTCTGGTAAAGATTTTAAGGAAGCAAATAATAAATTGAATAACGCTTTGGAAGAGATAGGAAGAAGAGCGAAGGCGAATAACGCTTTCTTTGAATTGGTGAAGGGAAAGTGAAGTTAAAAAAATTAAAAATTTTTATTCCTTCATTTTCGAGAGGGAAGGCAAAAAAATGAAGTTAAAAAAATGTTCTTGCGGAGAATATAACCTTGAAGAGAAATGCAGGAAGTGCGGAAAGGAGACGAAGGACGCGCATTATAAGTTTCTGGGATTGAGAGATGTTAAACGTGAAAATAAAACTTGACTATATTTTACACCACAATCCTTCCATACTTTTCAGTTTTATTTCTTTTCTCAATTTGTAAGTGCTTGCCCATTTCGCATAAGCCTGCCAGCCTTGATAACTCGCAGATAGACACTAAAATCAACTCAAATATGCACTGGCAAAATGGCATGTGGCCTCTTGTCTCCTTGCGGAGTGGTCGAGGCAATTATACAAAGTAAAAGAGCTTTAAAATTATTTCGCTAGAGTTCTATATCTCTCAATAACACTATCTGGCAAGCCTTTAAATTTATCTGCTAATCCCTCCATTCCCCTTTGTTTGAGATACTCTGCAATAGCTTCAGAGTTCGCATTTCTAATATCTGTTAAGATGGTTTCTCTTAGTGGACGCGAACCGCCTTAGGCGGTTTTTCTTAACACCCCGAGAGCGACGTTGTGACTGCCAAGGCCCCGGCCCCTGCAGTTGAGCTCAGAGTCATTGTGCGGATCGTCGAACCACACGTAATTAACAGTTGCGTAACCATTAGAATCTCCAATTAAATCAAGATAGGGAACTTCTTTATATCCTTTTTCGTCAAAATATCTTTGTGCTTTTCTTCCCATAGTGAATCTTGTTTCAGGCATTTCAGGAGTCCAAGCATGATCACCTTTTTGTGAAACACTGATTGCTGTCCTGTCTTCTGGCTCTAGTCCTTCTTCTGCTTGAGCAATTCCTCTAACGGCATCATAAAAATCTGTTGAACGTATTGGGTATCTTCCATTCCTGTGAGTTGTTACCGCATCTCTTGCACCGGCAGGAGTCATTAATTCTGAAGGTCTGTATAAGATTGTATTTCCTCCTTTAACTGCAACAGGCATAAGACTTGTTCTTGTGAAACCATCATAAACACCTGCAAGTCTTATTTCAACGACATCTCGAGTATCAACTAATTCTGCTCCAACTTCTTTGAAAGCGTTAAGTTGTTCAGGTAAAGGTGCAACTACTCGAGCAATTCTTCCAAGACCTTTAACTTCCCCAAGCCATTCAATTTGTGTGGTCATAATTTTTTTAGAAACTTGGGATATATAAAACTTTTGGTTTTATTACTATTGTAAGATTAAAACAACTTTCTTTGACCTTCCGGCAATGAAGGCATTTCGACAACACCATACTCTCCGTCGTAACCTGGTTTGATGGAGAGTTTGTTTTTTCTGTTGAGGACGATGATTTCTGCGAGTTTTGCGTCGACTTTGTTTTTTAGTAAATCTTCTTTCTCGATATTTAGGAGAATGTTGAATTCGTTTTGAAATTTTTCTATTAGTTCGTTGTATAATTGCCAAGTTTTTTTTGCGTTGAGAGAGGAAGACAAGTAGAGAGCTAAAAGCTCATGGAGAGGGAGAATGTCGTAAAACGGAACGGCGTTGTTTGGTTCGTGCCCTTGAGATTCTTTTGCTATTTCTTCAACTCGATAATCGACGCCGATTGTCAGTGGTTTTTGACAGTGAGGACAAATTCCGTTTAGTTTTTTTGTTTCTTCGGGAGAGCATGAGAAGTTGCAGTTTCTGTGGCCATCGTAATGGTATCTTCCGTATGAAGGAGGTGTTTCGATTGTTGCCTTCAAGCCATTTCCTGTCCTGATTGCGTTTATGATATTTTTGTAGGTTAGCTCTGGGGTATCAAAGATTGTTGCCTCTCTGCCTAAACGCCAGGGCCAGAAAGAATGCGCGTCTGAAAAAGAGACGACGCGGGCTTTGCCTTCTGTGACCTCCTTGAAGCGCCATAACATCGGAGGGTCTGCCGACATTCCTGATTCTATTGCAAAAATATTTTTTGATTCTTCTTCGAAACATTCTTCGAGAGAGTCGAAACCAGATTTCGAGCCGAAGAGACCGAACCAAGGGGTCATACAATGCGCGGGAATGATTTCTATTTCTTGGTTGAGCGATTTCAAGTCGTGAACTAATTGTTTGCACGACATGCCGAAGATTGGCCTGCCGTCGTAATCGAGACGACCCTTGCTTCCTAAATAGGAAGTTATTTTGTTTGTTGTCGAGGTGTTTGGTGAGAATATTAGCAAGTGGACTGCGCGGCGTTTTCCTCCTTGGGAGAACATTAAAGAGACCTCGGTTTGCCAGAGGAATGCCATGTCTTTGTTCGGGGTGTGAAGGATTCCTTTGTCGTCTTCGACGAGAGATTCGTCGATGTGTTTTCTGTGCAGAGGATGCTGGAAGTCGCCTGTGCCGATTAAGTTCAGGCCTTTTATTTTTCCCCACTTTGTCAAATTTTGTATGGATAAATCTTTTGAAGTCGCTCTTGCGTGTTTTGAGTGAACTTGAAGGTCGGCAAAAACTATCTTATCATTTGTTTTTGCCGAGACTAAAAATTCTGAAGAATTTTTTGGATTGGCGATAACTTGCATGTCTTTGTTAGAGAATCGTTAAACTTAAAAGTTACGGTTTTAGTGGATTTAGATGTTAAAACAATATGAAACTGGAAATCTGGAGAAAGCAGTGGAAACTGCAAACTTGAATACTCATATCAATGGTTCTGAATACTTGAATACTCATATCAATGGTTCTGAATTTTCAACAAGAGTAAGAAAAACTTTTCGGTGGATAGGGGTTCATACTTTTGGAGACTTGGTCAAACTCTCTGCCAATGATTTGTTAGTTCGTAAAAATTTTGGGACAACTTCTTTAAATGAAGTAAGAAATTATTTATGTTCGGCTGGATTGAGTTTGA
>JACQLL010000022.1 GCA_016234025.1 Candidatus Pacearchaeota archaeon
AATAAAGAGAACGAAGTTCTCTAATCTTCGCTTCTCACGAAGCTTCAGAAAACCGAAAGATTAAATTGGTGGACTATAAATGGAAAATAAAACTTACTTAAAAATCTCGCCGTTTTCCTGACTCCACCAAAGTAAATCCAATTCGTCGGGAGTGATTTTATTTTCTTCGGCGAATTTTATAAATGCCTTCTCAATTTCCAGATAGTTCTTATTATTTTTTATTTTCTCGTCCTTGATAATTCCGAATTTTACAAGGTTTCTTAAAATGTGCCTGTCAAGGATTGCGATTTCGTTATTTGATTTTCCGATGTTCCTGATAAAATGCGACGACTCTTTCAGCCCGTAGCCGTCGATATTCTGAACAAGCCAATTTCGCAAATCGACAATTTTATCTTCGGCTATTCTTCCTTTTATCTCGCCCCATTTTTTCGCATTCTCAATTATTCTAATTGTCTTGGTATTATGAAAGCGCGTCTTTGTTCTAAGTATCTCATTCACTTTTTTTTCTTCCAGTTCTTTCAACAACGATATCTCTTCAACCGCCTCCCAGCATTTTTTCGCATTGCTCTGCGGAGTCAAAAGGCAAAACAAAAATTCCCTGAAGTAAAACTCCCCCGGCAAATTCCTAAACTCATTCAAACGCAAATTTATTTCCGTGCTTTTTTCTCTGTAACCTTCTATTATCATAAATAGTTAAATATACAAATCTATAAAAAGATTTGTTGAATTAATTTAAAATGGTTAAGATTATCGATAAAGGAGATGAATTAAGAAAACGTCGTGAGAAGGCTCTAAGATTAGAAGAAATTGCAAAGGAAACATTAAAAGAAGGTTTTGATCTTAAAAATTTAAAAAGAGGAATTGGCGACGATTTTTATATCTGCGATAGTCATAATAGCGGCAGATATATCACAGTTGATGTTGTCAACAATAGAGTCACAATTAATCATGCTTTGCTTTATGACAAGGCACTAAAATTAGCAGAAACATACGAAGCAAAAACCAAAGAAAATTTTGAATTAGAAAAATACTATCGCTAATATCTTTGAAAGGGCGTTCTTTTCTGAATTATAAATCTTGTTCCTACAAATTCTGAAACAACTGCCGTGAATAATAAATCCTGAAACAGCGCCTTAAACAGGCCTGACTCAATCAACGGAATTCTCGTCTTTTCAGAGAACTCTTCCATCAGCGATTTTATTTGTTCGTTCGTCATCATCAGCTTGCTCGTCTGAATAACGCCGGAGCGATTCACGAGAAGATTTTTATTAGGTCCCGGACATTCGACGCTGAACACCGAAGGGTCAAGCAAAATTTGCGTTATCTTCCCGATATTTATGTTTTCCTTTCCTTGAGGAGACGACAACGGAATCTGCGGAGGCATCATAACTTGCGGAGTCATGCTAACAGGAATTCTCCTCGGCAAATCTATTTTAACGTTCTTATTCGGAAGAACAACTTGCTCTTGAGGACTTTCTTTTTTCGGTTCAGGAACATAAGATTTATCAATGAGCGTCCTGACAAATGCGAGCAAAAACTCTTCTCTTAACTTAAACTCTTGTTTTTGTTTCATCAGAATCTCGGAAGAGGCCTGTCGGGCTGACTTATCGGTCTTCTCATCGCTTCGGGTTTTTCTTCGAGATTTGAATGACCATACATTCTGTCTCTCAACCTCTCTTCCATTAACATCAGCCCCTTCGCCAGTGTTTTGTTTTGGTCGAGGAGTTTGTCTATCTTTTCAAGGAACTCTTTATCTTTCTCATATTCTCCTATCGGAATATTCTTCGAGAAATTCTTTGCCGTAACTTCAAACAGCGCAAGCAACTGCGATATCTCTTTTGTCAGCGAATTGAATTTCTCCGCCAAATCGGTGTGAACTTTCTGCAACTCTATAAGATTTTTAACCAACGTCTCTTCAAGCTCACTCGACAATTTCTTAGTTTTTCTATTAGTTTTCTGAATAGAACTTTTCTCCCTCTTTTTGTTCATACCGTGAATAGGCTTAAGCAATTTATAAATGTTTTTAGATGTCAAGATGCTTCGCATCTTGATGTGTCAAAGTTCTTTTAGAAATTTTGAAAGTTTTCAAAACTCTCTTTAATTTCTACTCAATTGGCGCGCCGCCCATTCGCGAACGCCCCGCCATTTGTCCGCCAAGTTCCGTCGGAAGGTTTGAAAAACCGGAGCCGTAAAGCGAGAAATGTTGTTCAGGCAAAGTCGCCCCCTGTCCGACGAAGTATCCTCCCGAAGTTCCGTAGTTCCAGCTCGGAGCCATTTCCATCGCATAAATCGGCGAACCAAAAGCCCTCATCGTTTCAGACAGAGGCGACCTCTGAAAAAACTGATACCAAGGTCCGCCTGTTTCTACAATTTTCTTCGCGTTCTTGAATTGTTCTTGCAGCTCAAGAATCTTCTTCGTCGGAACATTTCCCATCCCCATCGGAAGCTCTGTATGGTCAAGTCCGAAATTATCCGAAAGGTGAACGTGCTTCACATAAGGAGCAATTATCTTCGACTCCTTGACAACGTCCTCTGCGTCGTAACCATACTTCCTAATCATGTTAATATGCCCGACGTCCCACGTCGCACCGATTAACTTCTCCGCTTGCCTCTTTGCTTCATCTTCCGAAAGACCTCTATTTTCCATCAGCTTTTGAGTAAACTTATTTCTCGACTCTTTTATTAGCTCTCTTATCTCGTCAGCTCGGGACAAACCCATTCCGGCAGGAGGGTTCTCGATGCTGATTACCGGAGCAGTGTTCCCGAATTTGTTGTATGCGCTAAATGCAAGATTTGAGAACGTCTCGGACGCCTTGTCAATCGCAAACTTCTCAATCGGCTGAAAGACCTGCGGCGGATTCATGGAGCCAAGCTCCTCTATTCCTTTCGATATTGCCTGCGACAGCTTTTTAACTTTATAAGGGTCCTTATCATATTCGCCGACGAGAGGAGTTACTTCTTTCTTGATTGCCTCGAGTTTTTTTATAGAGTCCTTGTCTTTCGCAGTTTGCGCAGCAGAATACGCCTGATTATATAAGCTCTTGAAACCTATATAAGAATCCTTTATTGAAATCGCTCCGTAGTTCATCTCATCGACGAGGTCTTCCGCGACTTTCTTAGTTTCAGGGTCAAGTGAAGACATGAATCTCTTTCCCTCTTCGGTGTTCGCCGTCTGATATAATTTCTCGAGGTCAAGTTTCTTCGCAATTTCTCTGTTTTCTCTTCCTACTACGTTGAGTCGGTCGAATCTTTCTCTCCCTCTTATCGCCGCGATGTTTACGTTATTCAACTCCTGCGTCCAATTCTGCTCGTTTAGTTTTTTTAACTCTGTGTCAGGGTCTGCCTTTTCTCCGGTGAAGTAATCTTCTTTTGGCCTTGGCAAGGCGCCAAACCTTCCGGTTCTTTCGTCGATTACTGCTATGCCTGTCGATATTTCTTTTCCGTCTTTAGTTTTAATTCGTGTTCTTGGTTCAGGAAGCCCGTTGCTTGTGTGGAATGTCACGACGATGTTTCCATCCGGATCCACGTCGTGGGCGCGTTCAAGAGAGTTCCACATTTGCCTTTCTGCCTGCTCTCTCTGCGACGGCTCCCATCCGTTTTGCGTTATCCCCGTCGGCTCGACCAAAGGTCCGTGAAAAGTCAAGTCGGCGCCGACTAATTTTTTCAGACGATTTATTTCTTTGAAATGTTGTCTTGGAATCGACTCCAGAATATTTGTCTGAATCAGCGACAGTTCAATCGTCTTGGCTCCTGTACTTAATTTGTTCGAGACCTCTTTCACCTGGTTCGACGTTCTCGGGTCTGTCGTCAGACCAAACTGCGACGTCGGAAAGTGGTATCCTTCGCTCATCCCAAGAGTGAATTCCTTTTCGTAGGCAGGGTCAAATCCGTAGTCGCTCCCGCCGTAAAAGTTTTCAGTGTAGTTAGCCATTTTTTTATTAAGATTGTTTTTTATTTAAAGTTATGTTTGTGTTTGCATCGTTGCATCTACGGGTGTTGAAAAAATGATGGTCGTAGCATAGCGTCATTAAGGTTGAAATAAGTTAAATTTATAAATTTGTTAAAACTAGTCTAAGTATAATGTTGAGAGCGTGAGGTGGAAATTTCAGGTTTGGAGCCTGCAAATCTACTCAGCCCGAGCGACCACCCCACGACCACGTTTAAAACATCAAAGTTAGTCTGGTTCTAGCTTCTCACCTGCTTTAGTGACGTGATTATTCTTCTTTAGCTCTGTTTTCAAATAGTCTTCTCCGCCTTTCATAAGTTTGTATTTATAGGCTACTGCTTTACCGACGACAATTCTATTTCTATCAACATACTTTTGTGCCTCTTTTCTGTTTAGGTTTGTACTTACTAATTCGCCAGAGATTTTAATTTTAAAGACTTCTTTCAAAACATAAGAGATTTCAGGTGGTGTTAGACCATCTACCTTTTTGTCTCGCATAATTTTAAGAACGTATAACGATTTAGCTAAAGTCCTTTGTAAGTCATGTATTTCAGGGTGTTCTGTCCTGTTTATTTTTTCTGCTAATTCTCGTTTTCTCTTTTCGGCTTCTTCTTTCTTTTGAGCATTTGACTGATTAAGCGTGTCGTTAATCTTTCTTTTCTTGCCAGAATTATTTTTCTTACGCTTAACATAAGAATTACCGACGGGTATGTAGTCTGGATGCTGGTTATAAGCTTGATGCATCTGCTGAGGCACATCCGGTTCTAAGAGCTTATCCAGTATTTTTTTGAAAGCCTCTGTCTTCAACGGCTCTTCTAGTTCTGCGACTGCCTCTTTTGCTTTTTTCACTTTTTCTGGTAAATTGTCAATTTCCATGTTTTGATACCGTTAGCCGTGCTTTTAAATCTTTTGGTTTTAACGCCTAACGCCTAAATAAGTGAGTTGCTTATCTTAATTAATCCCAACCACTTGTTTACGCCCAAATCTAACGTTGGTATAGCCACTTGTTGAGGTGTTTTATTGTCTATTCCTTGGTGCTTTCTGATAAAATTATAGTAAATTTCCATTCCTTTCATAATGGCTTTAGCACTTTCTAAAGAGCCGTGAAATCCTCGCATTATTTTTGTTCTGTCTCTGATTGTGTTGTGCAACCTTTCTATCTTATGGTTAAATCCTCTTTCAGAAGCTATCACGATATTATGTTGAACTTTCGGGTTAATTTTGAATTTGTTATTAACTCCAAATGCTTTCCTTAAAACTCTTGGATAACCTTTTAGTCCGTCTGTTCTAATTATTTTAACTTGCTCGCCTGTTGCAAACTTACCATGCTTTAGAACTCTTGTTAGATTTTCTATGGTTCTGCTTTTCATATAATCAGAAGCAACCATAAAACGAGTTTCTGTATCCATGACATCAACAAACCAATTCTGCTCTCCTAACCTATGATATTCCATTTCGTCAGACATTAATTCTTGTCCAGATTGAATTTGCAGATTATCCGTTAAGGTGTTTATCATATTTGCATACTTTACAATCCATCTATAGATAGCAGAATGATGAGAATTTTTAGGTGCAAACATTTGTAAATGCTCTTGTATTTTCCTTAATGACATTCCAGCATAATACATATTTCATGGAGGCAGTTATTTTACCTTCGTGGTTTTTCATCTTCCAAAAACCATCATCTATTGAAAATCTGTGAGAACAATCTTTACACTTATACGTTTGAACTTCACCTCTGTTTTTCGTTTCTCTAACGCCATCTTTCTTGATGTTTTTCCCGTTGCATTTTTCACACAAAATGTCTTTTATACCCATAGTATATTATTATAGATATATCTCTATTTAAATCTTTCGGTTATGCTATATTACTATAGTAAAGTATTTAAAGTAAGACATTCATTAGATAATTATGAGTAAAAAAGAAATTAAGGTTTACGAGTGCAAATGCGAAAGGTGTGGACATGAATGGATAACAAGAACAGAAGAAGCTCCGATAGTATGTCCTAAATGCAAAAGTCCTTATTGGGATAAGCCATTAAATAACAGAGGCAAATAGCATGGAATTTGAAAATAAAATAATAAACGGGGATGTATTAGAAGTAATGAAAAAAATACCAGATAATAGTATTCACTTAGCTATAACTTCTCCACCTTATAATGTGGGTAAAGATTACGACAACCATAATGATAAAATGGATTACCAAGAGTATCTTAATTGGTTAAATGAAGTTTGGAAAGAAACTCAGAGAGTTTTAGTTCCTGGCGGTAGATTTGCTTTAAATATTGCTCCAACGGGAATAAAAGATTTTGTTCCTATACATCATGATTTTACAAATCAATTAAGAAAATTAGGAATGAAATTTAGAACAGAGATTATTTGGTATAAACAAACCATGCTTAAAAGAACAGCATGGGGGAGTTGGAAAAGCCCAGCAAATCCTCATGTAGTTCCATCTTGGGAATATGTTTTAGTTTTTACTAAAAATGGAGATAAATTATTTGGCAACCCGAAAGAAGCTGATATTACAGCAGATGAATTTAAGGAATTTTCAGATGGATTTTGGCAAATTCAACCCGAAAGACAAAGAAACGGACATCCTGCTCCATTTCCAGAAGATTTAATTTATAGATTAATAAAATTTTATTCTTATAAAGGAAATATTGTTTTAGATATGTTTGGTGGAACTGGAACAGTTGCAGTAGTTTCACATAAAACTGATAGAAAATTTATTCATATAGACATATCAAAAGAATATTGTAAGACCGCTAAGGATAGATTAGAAAAGATTAAAGGCGGGATGTCTCAACAAAAAATTAACCAATAAGCATCTTCTTTAGGTCTGATGGCAACTCCTCTAACTTCTTTATTTTTCCGCCATAGGAACTACTATCATGCCTAATATAAACCCCGTCTAAATATTTTTCTGCTAATGCTCTATCTTTCGTTGGTTTTTCTTGAGTTCCCCATTCTGATTGCCATTGTTTTTTAGATTGCCGACCTTTATCGGGCGTAGCAAAGACAACTACAATCTTAGGTATCATTTGTTTCCAAACAACAGCATAAAACAAAGTTTCTGAAAATCTACCATGCAAACTTGTTTTACAACTAATAACGGCAAGAGGAATATGTGGTTTTTCTGTATGGACTACAACTAAATCAACATCTCCCTCTACTTTTCCATCTTTTACTGGAATGGCTAAATTATTCCATAACTCTTTATGTTTATTTTTTAAACCTCTTCCACGAATTACATTCAAAGGGATGCTATTTTTAGAGAAATAGTCATTAACAAAATCCATTACCACAATTTCCCAATTTTTACCACTAGTAGAAACATAACTTTGTCTGTCTTCAATACCGCTATATTCTTTATCCATAACAAAACAATTCTTTTCCAACTTAAAAAGTTATCTAAAAC
>JACQLL010000001.1 GCA_016234025.1 Candidatus Pacearchaeota archaeon
GCCTAAGGAGTATATGTGTTTGTAATAATTGATTATATCATTTACTAACACTGTCCCTCCGGGATTAATTGTTAAACATAGTTCTGCGCCCGTTACTGTTTCATAAAACATGGCCATTTTCCTTGGAACGCCTCGATTAGAATAAACTCTTCTTGGGTTAAATCCTTCTTCCAAAAATCTTGAATTTCTAGGATTGGTACCGAAAGCAAGAGATTCATAATTTTTTATAGACCCATTATGTATTGATGCTCTTCCATTTGATTCGAATAGCAAATGCTCGCAATCTGATATGCTGTCCAGAAATTTTCTTTTTTCTTCCGCATTTTCCTCTGGGTTGACAAGATGATTCACGCCACATATCACAGTATTAATTCCTTTTACTTCCCTGTAAATCGGGTAATGTGTAAGTTCTCTCATTATTTATCAGAATAAAACTATTTTATAAAGCTTTCTTCTAAAAGTAAAAATTTAATAAGTATTTTAAAAGACAGGAAAAGTTATAACTCTGGTTTTTATTATTTTTCGATGAAAAGAATTTTGCGGCTGGAGAGTGTGGTTGCACCTAACGGCAGGTTTTACATTGGTTTGGTTTTGGACAAGCTGAATAAATACTTAAATTTGAAGGCCGAAAGTTATTTAATCGACGGGACGAATTTGTCCGAAGCGAAGAGCGGGGCGTTTTACAACGGCGGGGAAAGAATATCTGTTCGCAGAGTTTGCGAGAATATTTATGTTGTTAACGGATTTCCTGAAAGCGAGGACTTTCTTGATTTTAGAACGAAAGCCCAATCAATCTTAGAGAATGAAGAGCCGATTAGAAAAGTTGTCAAACATGGTATAGTGAACCAATTTAATTTCTCGGTCGCAAATTGGTCCCCTAAATAGTCAACCAACCGAAACTAACCGAAGAACTTAGTTGGTTGACTATAAACTGGTAAGAGAAAAAATTCCAGAGTTGATCGAAAGAAATGGAGGAGTTGCTGTTTTTCATGTTGCTTCTGATTTTGAATACAAGGGTATGTTGATGAAGAAGTTTAGAGAAGAAGCTGATGAATTTGCAGGGAGCGGAAGAATCGGAGAGCTTGCCGATATTCTCGAAGTAGTTTATTCTTTTTGTGATTTCTGCGGATTTGGCATAAATAATTTGGAAAGGGTCAGAGAAGAGAAAGCAAGAGGACGGGGCGGATTTGGAGCGAGAATAATTCTTGACGAAGTTCGGCAGTCAAATTTATAAAGATGTTTTCGTTTGTTTATCAATGAAGAGACCATTGAGAGTTGCTGCTTATTCGGGACTGATTGCTTTGGTTTTTAATTTTCTTCTTGTTCTAATTCCGGAGGGAGTTATCACGGGAAGTTTATTTGCTCTGTTTTTGGTTTTTAGTTCAGCTCTCGGGGTTTTGTTTCTTAACGGTTTTGTTTTTCTCGGAGATAAATTTAAGTCGAAGCTGTTGAGTGTCATGTCCTGGATTGGAATAGTTGTAGGTGTGCTTTTCACGGTGTTTGGCTTGGTTGGTGCACTAATTTCTGCAATCGGAACGGCAAGAGCACAAGAAATTGTTGCCGAAGATGCCGGAACTATTTTTATTTTTCTCATTATACTGTGGATTGTTATTGCTTTGATAGCCGGAGCTTACTCTGTTTTGTTTGGCGTTGGTTTGTTGAAGATAAAAAATAAAGTTGCATATGCCAAGACAGCAGGAATATTGGAGATTATCGCGGGAGCTACTTACTTTATCTTAGTCGGATTTTTAGTTAAATTTGCAGCGTTTGTTTTTGAGATAGTTTTGATGTTTAAGGCGTCTCAAAAGTTTGAGAAGCGATTTTGTTGAAGACAACTTTTATTTCTAGAAACTTTTATATACTAATTAATTTTGGCAGAGAGATGAGAAACTGCATTACTTACGCGCTTGGATTGACGAGCGGATTGGTATTCGGAACTGCCGGACTTTGCTGGATGACGTATGATTCAAGCAATAGAATTGCGGAGAGAGAAGCTTTGTTAGAGCTCATCGACGAGAAAAATGTTAACTTGAACAGAGAGTTGGCCGAGCTTTCTTCTGATAGTTTAAATCTTATCTTGTCTGATAATCCTCGATTGACTGAAGGAGGTTTTATTCACAACGCCTTGATAGCAAAAGAAAGAGGAGCCAAACTAATTACCGAGGAGAACGTTCTGATACTGTTGTATCCTGAAGAAGAATTTTTATCAGAGAGAAGGATTTTTTCGAGCGATAATTTTCAGAGAAGCGGCTATGAAATGTTTTGATTAAATTTATTTAACTCTTTTTTCTCCTTCTATCAAGTCGGCTAATTCTGTTACGTTGCTGACAGAATCTCTTAATCCTCTTACTAATGTTTCTCTTTGCGGTGTTTCATCGTAGTGTTCTCCGAGCGTGTCTAAAACATTTCTATAATGAACTGCCTGTGCAATTTGGGTGGTGTCACTCTTGTTGTATTTAACAGAAGCAAAGTCTGATTTTGTTTCCCTTGTTTTTATTTCTCCAACGATTCTTGAATCTTCTTGTCTTTCTGCAATTCCATAAACTTCTAATGTATCATAGCTTTGTTCGTTTTGTTTTATTGGAAAGCCGTGCAATTCTAAAACTCGCGGTAACTTCATCGAAGATTTTGGTATTAGCCAGTAGTTTGCAGTTGTTTCTTCAGGAATTCGCTCTTCTTTTTCGATGCCGATAAGATTTTCTATTCCAGTGAATATTTCTCTCGAGTTTAAACCTAAATTTCTCATGAGTTGTTTTATCTTTTCGTCTTCATCATTGTCGTCGAGCAGAGCCAAGCCGCAAAGAAGGTGTTCTGTACCGACGTATTGATGATTCATTTTTTCTGCTATTTCTGCTGCATGTTTTATAAGTTTGTTCACTCCTTGAGTGCGACCTAAGGTTTTAGCAAATGGAACATCATCTGAACTTCCTGCCGGAGATATTCTTTCGACTTGTTGTCTTGCAGTTTCAATATCGACGTCACAATTTTTTAGAATATTTGCTGCTATACCTCCATCTTCTTTTATTAGTCCAAGAAGAATGTGCTCCGCTCCAATTTCATTATGATTATATCTAAGAGCTTCCTGATTAGCCAAGGCCAGTACCTTTCTCGCGGTGTTTGTGAATCTTTGGAACATTTTACTTAAAATCTCTAAAGTAATAAATATTTAAATGTTTTGATGTCAAGATGCTTTGCGAAAACCACACATTTCAGTGCATGGATGAGCATCTTGAGCATCTAAAAGTCTCATGCAAACCACGGACTTTAGTCTGTGGTGAAC
>JACQLL010000026.1 GCA_016234025.1 Candidatus Pacearchaeota archaeon
GAGTTCATAGAAAAAATAAATAGAGATTATAGAAGTTTGTTACTTCTTTAAGCTATGCCATTGCTTTTCTATTGGGCTTAATGTTGATTTTAATTTAGATTTTTTATATAGCCACCATATCAAAGGCAAAAATAAAAACGCAAAAATAACAATTATCAAAACAACCCAATTAGGCAAATTCCATATCATAGAGAGGGGATAGATTAACCTTTTTTATACTTATTGGTATCTGTTAAAGTGCAAAACTATTCATAGCAATGTATAAAATTCAAATCACTCCTCGCCCTTCCGCTCCTCCTCCAAACCTTAATCAAACTCAATCCAAAAAATACCAGAATATTTTTATATCTCTCTAAACAAATATAGAAATGTCAAAAGAAGCGCTGGTCGTTGATAGGAAAAAACTCTTCAAAGACGGAGACTTCCACGGCTTTCTTCCTTCGACAGAGAGAAACTTAATCGGGCTAATCTTAAAATCGCATTACTATCACGCGCGCGGAAACGAACTGGAAAACAATCAAGAACTGCAACAAATAATTCCCTACGTTTGGATTATAAATCCGAAAGAAAAAAAAGTTCTTGCTTATCGTCGTTCTTCAACGCAGTCATACAATGAAAAACGTCTAAGAAACAAATGGTCGTGTGGAGTCGGAGGACATATCGACAAAGAGGACTCGAGCGATCCGATAACTAACGCTATGATGCGCGAACTAAAAGAAGAAGTCCTTATGTCTGTATATCCAAAACCAAAAATAATCGGCTACCTCAACGATGACAAAGACGACGTCGGCAAAGTCCACTTCGGCGTCGTGGCTCTCGCGGAAACAGAAGAAAAAGTAGAAAAAGGCAGCGACGAAATGGCGGAGTGCAGATTCCTCTCAATCAAAGAGATAGAGTCTCTCTTCTCAAACCCTGCCAACGAAATAGAATCATGGACAACTCTAAGCTGGCCCTTCGTGAAAAATTATCTTATAGTCAACCAACTAAGTTCTTCGGTTAATTTCGGTTGGTTGACTATTTAGGGGACCAATTTGCGACCGAGAAATTAAATTGGTTCACTATATATGGAGAGTTCTTGACATGCTCGAAGTGTTCCTCGCACTAAAGCCTCAAGATTTTTCAAATCTTGACGGTCGTCAAGAATGCAATGCCAGCATTCTTGAGATGCGAGGTTTGTCAAACACTTCGACATCAAAAAAATCTGGTGCTAAAAACGGCTAATCGCCTAAAATTTTACTTCTTAACTGAATTCTCGACTTGGCTTGGCATAAATTTTAAAGCTCGTTATTTTCTCGCGAAGATTATCACTCTATCACGGAGTTTTAATCAGGCGTCTTGACATATCAATTAAACTTCAATTATCTATTTAAACCGGAAAAATATAAACAACCATGTTCACAGAACTTGAAAAAAGAGCTTTAGAGGTTTTCGTCACATCTGCCGACGATAAAATCTTCGCGGTTAAGCATACACTCCCGTCGGAAATCTTCGGCGCATTCGGTTCGTATTTCTCGAGAAATCCAAAGGACTTCAGAGAACATTTGTTGGATGGAATTAAAGGAAAAATACAAGGACAGGAAACAGAAAATTCTGCGCTTAACTGGCTGGCAAATAGAGAGTTCAAAGATCCTGCCGAAGCAATAGAAAAAGGTCTCGCACAAGCACAGGACTTCTTCAAAAAATGGTACGGAACATACAGCCACAAAAGCATCGCAAATACCGTCTGGATACCAATGGTCGCGACAAACGTCAGCCAACTCTTCGCGCGGGAACTCGCCTACGACCAACTCGCCTTCTTCATCGAACAATCGACAAGATACGTCAAGTGGAACGAAAACAAAATGCTCCACGACCCTAAAATAATGAAAAGCAAATATAAAAAAGCATTCCTGAACTCGCTGAAATTTTCCGCGCTGGCTTACCACGAGGTAACAGATTCCGCGATAGAACACTACCAAAAAACAATACCTTTAAACAAGTGGAAAGAATGGCAAACAAGAGAGACCCTTTCTAAAGATGAAGAAACTCAAAAAGCAAAATACGAGAGAGAAATAAAAGGCGCTGCGTTAGACAGGTCAAGGTTCCTTCTTCCGCAGGCATGCCTTACAAACATCGCGTGGATTCTCGACGCCCGCTCGACAGAGTACGACATCGCTGCATGGAAAGGACATCCTCTCAACGAAATGCGGGAAGCCGCAGAACTAATAGAAAAACACGCCGGACAAATAGCTCCCTCACTCCTAAAATACACAGAAAAAAATGACTACTACGCAGAAAAATTAAACAACTATCACGGCAGATTAGAAATTGACCGCTTACTAGAATTATCCACTTCAACTTCGCTAAAAAAAGAAGTCAACATAATCTCCTACGACGCAGATGCACTGAACAAAACAATTGCCCACTTACTAAAAAGACACAACAGAGGCGGGAACTTCAGGCAAAGATACGATGTTGCAAAACTAATGTTCTTCAAAGAAAAAATAGCAATCTTAAGAGACATAACAAAAAATAGAAAACCATACGATGAATGGGTCGAGATGGACGAGGACTTTGATTTGCCTAAAATAACTTTCGAGATAAATACAGACATCGGAGCTACAAGAGACTGGAGACGACACCAAAAATGGGACCGGGGCGAAGCGCTTTACACCCTCGACAACGGCTACTACAAACCGGAATTAATTTCAGAAATAGGCGGCGAGACAGAAATATTATTCGAGAGAGCGATACAAGTTGCAGGCGAGACAGAATCTACAATGAGAAAAGAATTCCCTCATCAGGCACAATACGTTATACCAATGGCGACGAGACACGCAATCACAATGTCAGGCGGTTTGGATCAATTGCAATATATGACATTCACAAGAACAACTCCGCAGGCAAACTTTTCTTACAGAGAAGACGCTTTCACGCTCGCAGAAGCCGTCGCCAAAGTCCATCCTTGGATGCTCGGCTATCCGGTATACCCCGAAGGCAAAAAATTCATGCAACTCTATGAAGAGGCGCCGCTAAAAACGCTGTTGCCTCTCCAGACAGGACCGGACGCACTGCATCAATAAAATGGAATTCAAAAGAGGACATCCTTATCGCGGAATCTTGGTAACCTTCGACGGCAGAGACGGCTGTGGAAAGTCAACGCAACACAAAAAATTTATAGAGTATTTAGAAAAAAATTCTTATCATGTTATCTCTGCGTGGGAACCAGGAGGAACAGAAGTCGGGGAAAAAATAAGAACTCTCTTACTCGATAATTCTATTAAAAAGATGAGCTCAACTACAGAGTTCTTATTATTTGAAGCTTCAAGAGCGCAATTAGTAGATGAATTTATCAGACCAGCACTACAACAGGGAAGAATAGTTGCCCTCGACAGATTTTACGATTCAACGACGGCATATCAGGGAGCAGCAGGAAAACTTCCGCTCGACCTGGTGTTGTACGGAAACCGCGTGGCTTCGGAAGGAATCTCTCCGGACAGAACGTATATCCTCGACGTCGATTCTGAAACAGCCCACACAAGATTAGGAACAACCGCAGACAGGATGGAATCTAAATCATTGGATTACCACGAACGAGTCAGATTAGCATTCAAAGGAATAGCCGAGCTTGAACCAGAAAGGATAAAACTCCTCGACGCTTCAAAATCTCCGGAAGAGTTGCACCATGAAATAATTTCCGACTTCGAATTCTTAATCAAAAATTTAGGGTACAAAAAACTTAAAACTCCCTATTCTCTATAATTAAAAGCCGACGTTGAGCAGTGGTAGCTCGCTTGCTTGGAGAGCAAGTTTCCTTCGGATATGCAGGTTCGATTCCTGCCGTCGGCGTTGCAGGAAAAATAAGATTTACGAAGCAAATCCTATTATAGTTTTGAAAGCCAGCAGAAAACTTTCTCTAAAAGTTTTTGCTAATCGAACAGCCGAGTGCGAAAGCAAAAAAAGATTTGCTCCGCAAATCCAATTGTAGTTTTCTTGATGCGTACAATCTTCTTTTTCTAAAAGAAGTCGTACTTCGATTACTCGAGTTCGTAAGAACGAGAGTTCCCAAAATTCTGAAAGAATTTTTAGGACCTGCCGTCAGCGTCGAAAAACGCATCAGGACTCTATTGAAAATATCGACATTCTACTTTTCTTTAAAGTATAGCAACTGACTTAAATATAGTCCACCAATTTAATC
>JACQLL010000021.1 GCA_016234025.1 Candidatus Pacearchaeota archaeon
TCTCTCTTTGCGTCATATTGCTCAATAGACAATCCTTTTATTCTGTCCCTAAGAAAACTTGTTTCCAGTTCTTCCAATATTTTGGCAGCGTCTCCGTAAGCATCCACCGCAAGATGGAAATCTCTTTTATCCTGTGAAGCTCTTTTATCCTGTGAAGCCAAATAGTCTTCTGCATATTCTATCTCATTATCGAAATCATTCATCAAGTTTTCTATTTTCATAGGACGAATTGGGCGATTTTTGCGACTTGCTGCCAGCGCTCCTGTACCTCCCTTGCAACTGGTCCTTTGATTTGTGTGCCTTTAGGATTTCCTTTTTCGTCTTTTAAAATAGCTACTGCGTTGTCTTCGAAGGCAACCCTTTCTCCGGTTTTTCTTCTGTAAGGTTTTTTTTGCCTGATTACGACTGCGTCAAAGACCTCTCCTTTCATATCGGGCTTTCCAACTCTTACAGAGACCTTGACCCAATCAGAGATTTTTGCGTATTGCTGTCTACCTTTTTTTGACTTTCCTCTTTTTACTCCGGTAATTCTCACTATTCTCGCTCCGCTATTATCTGCCGCAATTAAATTACTTCCTATGTTCAGGCCTCTTGTCGCCTTTGCGCTGATTGCTTTCCCGCTGATTATAATATTCTTTGCCATTATTCATCTCCTCCGCCTGCTGATTTAATTTTTTCGACGACGATGAAATGAATCATTTTGCTTAGAGGACGGCATTCTTTGACTTTGACTAAATCGCCTACGTTTACCTCTGTATTTTCAGGAAGGCGCGCATGGAGCCGCGTTGTTTTTTTGGTGAATCTTTCGTATTTATTTATGTAGACGGTTCGATTGAATTCTATTGTCGCATGCTTTTGGAATTTTCTTACAACGTAACCTTCGAAAGTTCTGCCTCTGGTTGCCACTATGTCTTTTCTTCTCCTGGTTTTTTTCTCCTGGTTTTTTTCTTTTGCCATGTTCATTGTTGATCGTTTATTGATTCTTCGTTGAAACCCATCTTAACCAAGAGAGGTTTCACCTTTGTCTTGTGGTCTCCCTGTAGTTCTATTATTCCGTTTTTAACGGTTCCTCCGCAGGCGAGACCTTCCTTGAGACGCCTGCCAATTGACTTGACGTCGACGTGTTTGTCGAAGCCCTCGACCAATGTCATCTTCTTCCCGTATCTCCTGACTGCAGTAGACACTTTTATCTGCTGTTCGCTTTTTGCGATTTCTTCAAACACGTCAGTGTCTGAAGGCAAGGCGAATTCATCTGAATCCATCATTTCTTTTTCAACTCCTCCTTCGCAGATTTTTTCTGCGCGGAATTGTTGAGTTTTTCATTTCCCGATTTCATATTTTCGAATGTAATTAGGCGTGAAATTGCCCTTTTAATCTCTTTGGTTTTAGAATTCGCCCTGCCTGGATTAACTCCGGCTTTTATCAGCTCAAATTTCAATTCCTTTATTTTTTCTTTTCTTTCTTTATCGTTCATCTTTTGTATGTCTTTGAATCTAAGCAGGACCATTATTCCTGCCCCCTGCATTGTTGTGATTGTTGAGAGAGCTTCTTTAACTTATTGAACTCTGTTTCTGAAAGGGCTGCAACTATTTCTCTCTCTGTTCCTTCTTCATTAATTTTCCTTCCAAATAAAAGGTAACTGCCTCCTGCGGCTCTAAGAATTGGAGGAGTGATTTTTATTTGTGGTTGTCCTTTTTCTAAGGAGCTTCTTAGATATTCAAAGTTTATTCTCGGTAATCTTGCAATCATTTCTTTTCCTCCTTCTTTGTTTTTTTATTTGGTTTCTTTTCTGTTTGTTCCATTGAATTTAATCTTATCTTGTTTAACATTTCCTCGTTTACTTTTATTTGGTCGTGCATTTCTGCTTCGGGGCGAAGAATGCTTACCTGGACTCCGACGACGCCGGAAATTGTTACAGCCTGGGACTGGGCTCTGTCGACGATTTTTGCAGGGTCTCCGGTCTTCTTTAGATATCCGTGGGAGAATCTCCATCTTCTCGCCCTGTCGCTTGGTAGTTTTCCGGAGAGGACTATTTCTACTCCGAGCGCCCCTTCCTTGACTATCTGTTTTAACATTTTATAAGCAATAACTTTAAATTTTAAAGAGCCTCTTCTTTCTATAAGACCTGCTATGTCGTCGGCAACAAGCTGTGCGTCCAGCATTGGTCTTGTAATCTCGCAAATTTCTATATGGGGGTTGTCGAGATGAAATCTTTTTTTCAAGACAGAGGTAAGCTCGGCTATTTTTTCCCCTCTCCGTCCGATTATTATTCCGGGACGGCTTGTGAAGACCTTTATTTTTTCTCCGAATGGCGTGTATTCGACTATCACGGAGCTTATCTTTCCCTTGCCAAGAGAATTTTTTATATACTCTTTTACTCTTAGTTCTTCTTTCTTGAAGTCAACGAATTTTTTTTCTTCCATTTTATGCTACTTGCGCCCCCATTTTCCCTTCGATTTCATCACAAATTCCATCTAGTCGATCATGAAGATTATCTAACAGAGTTTGACCTCCCGGAGGCAAGGTATAGATTTCCCTTCTTGCATACATACGCAACATTTGCCTGGCACGATTGTGATTAATCATGGACCCAACATAATCTCCACTGTCAATTAAATGTTGAGTCCACTGCGCTGCGTCTTCAAAGCTTCTATTGATGTATCCAGCGCTTAGTTTTGTTTTTTCCATTATCTGTTTGTCTCCTGCACTTCTTTTGCTTTGAGCAGAATATTAGTTCTCTTGGCTGATCTTCCTCCGGAACGAGGAGGTCTTCTTGCCCAGGAAGCTGATGCTATTACGATTCTTGTTTTTTCCAGTTCCATGTTGTTTACAATTACGTTGCCTTTAAGAGCTTTTAGAACTTTTATGAAATATCCAGATGCCTTTACAGGATACCTTCCTGGAGAAGATAGATTTTTCCTGTGGGGCGTTTCTCCTTTGAAAGGAATCGGTTTTTTTAATTTAATTACTTCGTTCAAATCAGATATTGCTCTGTCTATTGATTTGTTTTTTATGAACTTGCAAATGTTAGCCCCCTGTTTCATCGAGATTGGAAGAGAATTTCCTCTTGCTATCGCTTCTTCTTTTTTTATTTTTGGTTTCTCGTCGGGTTTTCTCTTTTTTTCTGCTTCTTTATTTTCATTTCTCTCTGATTCCATTTCTCCCGCTTTTTCCGTCTCGACGGGGAGGGGCTTTGCTTTTACCTTTGGCTCGCTCTTCGGTTGGACCTCTTCTCTTTTCTCTGGATTTGTTTGTTGCGGCGAGAGAGAGGGTTTTACCTCTATTTTTTTCTTTTCTTCAGTTTTTGATTTTGTTTGTTCGGTCATTTCAGTCTCCTGATAGATAGCTCACCATTATTATTAACAAACCTGCAAGAATATACTCCCCTCGATAACTGCATGACACAATAGAGTGAACCTTTAACTCCCAGAGTTATTTCGACTATTTCTGGATTTGTGATTACATGCACCCCGGATTCTGTGTTATTAAACCCTATAAGTTTTCCACCCAGCCTATTTCTGTCTAACAAACCACTGCGGATTGGATAGTTAAAAACAATCCTTACTCCTTCTTCTGAACGTATAATCGGGTAATTTCCGTCGCCAATGTTATTTCTAAAAACTAAATGCCCGTCTATTTCTGCTATATATGGAGGTCTTAGGTGTGGTCTTGCTCTCACCTTATTTTGTGCTTCTTGGCGTAATTTTTCGTCTATGATTAAAGAAGTATTTATCCGGCCTATATCTCTGGTTTCTTCACATTGAAATATCCGTGACATATCAAAGTCTTCTAAATAACACGGGTCTATGACTAACAATCTTCCTTGTTCGGCGAAGATTTTTCCTTCCTTAACTAATGTACTATTTATCTCTGTTTCCATTTTATTTCTTTTGCGCTTTTGATGATTTAGTTGCGCCGATTCCCGCGCTTCCGTGAGAGACTCTTCTTCTGGTGAGAGCGAACTCCCCAAGACGGTGTCCTATCATCTCAATTGTTATCGGAACGTTTTGATAGTTTTTTCCGTCGTGAACTGCAATTGTCATTCCGACAAGTTTTGGCACTATAACTATATCTCTAAGATGAGTTTTTATTTTTTTATTTTCTGAAATTTTTTCCTGGCACCTCTTGATGAAGTTTTCTATCATATTAAAATTTCTAAAAACGCTTCTTCTGCTTCTTGAAGGAAGATATTTCGCCGACTCTCTTACGTCGAGAGCTTTCAACTCTTCGAGATTTTTGCCTCTGTAAGTTTGTTCTTTTTTTCTTATTTCTGTTTGTTCTGCCATTTAGCTATGTTCCTCTATCATTTTTTCAACTACCTGTTTTACAAGAAGATTATTCGTTCCATTTGTAGAATAAGTATAAAGCTGCATTCCAATTGGTTGAATAGTTTGTATCGGGGTTATTAGTAATTTTGTTTGCTTACTAATTCTTTCTAATTCTGAAATTGCTTCTTCGTATTCTAATGCGATTTGATGCTCTTCGTGCAATTTTAAATGCTCGTTAAGAGGATTGCCTCTTTCAGAATCTGCATCCCAAACAATTGCCAGTCCTCCTTTTTCATACGACGAATCTCTCGCAAGATAGTGTGCTAATCTCGTGTTTATGACTCCCGAAACTGCTTCAATGTGTTGCGGTTCTACGCTGCTTGGTCTTGATAAAGTTTTTTGTTCGGTCATTTTATTGTACTACCCTCCATAATCCTTTTTCTTCTAAAATTCTTTTTTTATCTTGATAATGTTTATCTGAAGTTGTGTATTCAACTAATTTGGTATTAACAAATGTCAGCATTGCGGCCAGCATTGCGGATTCCGGAACCTCTCTTGCTCTACATGGAATCCTATAACTGTATATGGTTTTTGGATCTGTTTTCTTTTGTTTCATAAATGCCCAATCTCTACCTATGACTCCTTCATAGACAGTAGGCACTTCAACAATACTCATTACTGGAAGTATTACTAATTCTCCAACTCTAAGGTCCCTAAGTTCTTGTTTACTTCTTAACACTTTAGCTTTTATCGTTTCTGTTTCCATTTTATTTCACATATCCTGTTCTTCTCGGTCTTAGATGTCCTACTTTTCTTCCGGGAGGAGCGTTTCTCTTAGCTATTTTTGGCTTTGCTCTTTTTCCTCTTCCGGAACCAAACGGATGATCGACTGCGTTGACTTTAATTGCAGAAGTTCTCGGCCAGAGCTTGTTCTTTGTTTTCATTTTGTAATATTTTCTTCCTGCTGTAACGAAAGGTTTTAGTGTTCGTCCCTCGCCGGCTATTATTCCTATTGTTGCTCTGCAGTTTTCATTTAAAGTTACTTCTCTTCTTCCCGGCATCGCCATCGATACTTTGTTCTCCGACTTTTTTGAAACTGTTGCAGACGAGCCTGCTGTTCGTATCATCTTGCCTCCGTCGCCAGGATTTCTTTCAATGTTGTAGACTTGCTCTCCGATAGGTATTTCTTTCAGAGCGACGATGCTGCCTTTTTTTACTTCTTCATTTAAATAAATCTTCTGTCCCACATATGCTCCGTTGAAAACCGGATTGTAGAATGTCGTATCGTTGATTTTTATTTTCATTAAGGGAGCGGAATGCGCAGGAGAATGCAAGATGCCAATTATTTCTGCTTCGCCTTTCTTCTCTTTATTTGGATAACCGATTTTGAAACGGAACGCCTGCTTTCTGACTCTGTAAGCTGGTCCGCCCTTTCCTCTTGCCTGTTGAATTATTCGCTTTCCCATTTTATTTCTGCGCCTCCCGTAATTTTCGATAAAGAATTATTGCCTCATTGTGAAGCTCTGGCTCAATAGATTCATCACAAATTAAAACAGGAGAGTCATACATCAAACGCCCCCTCTTGTCTGTTGAACCAATTCCATTAAATTTATCTCTAACTAGATACACTAATCCGTCATATACCCTAGCTAAAACATCAGCGTATCTATCTCTATTTAACACCACATAAATATCATCTGTATCACTAACGGGATTTCTTGCTACTCTAACAAAATCTCCTTTTTGCATATTAAATACGTCTTCGTTAGAACGCAATAGTTTTACTTTCGTGTCTGTAACAGTTTGTGCTACCATTTTATATCATCCCCAGCTTTGTCGCAACGTCGATAGCCGGATTCTCCTTTTTGAGTTTTACGTAAGCATATTTTTTGTTCATTCTTATCAATGTTCGGATTTTCTCGACCTTTACGTTGAAAGTTTTTTCTATTTCTTTTTTTATTTCTTCCTTTCTTTGTTTTCTGTCTGTCTCGAAAAATAAAGTATTGTCTATATCTATCATCTTAACTGCTTTTTCAGAGTTGATTGGTTTTAGTGTCATTCTGCTTCCCTCTCTAAACCAATTGATAATATCTCCTCAATTTTTCTTCGTGCTTCTTCCGCGTTTCTTCCTTCGAATATATATCCTCCATCTTCCCAAGAGGGGACTAAAGTAAAAGTGGACTCTCCTATTCTGAAAGATGCTTTTTCCGGAGGACCTTCGTTAAAGCCATTGTATTTAATTTCATCTGGATGTTTTTCGGCGAAAGATTCTAGTTCAGATAGAGAATCCCACCCGCAATCCCTTAACAAAGATTCGCTTGGCGTATAACTTATTTCTTTTCTATTTATCATTTTCCCTCCTTTCCCAATTCTTCAATTGCTTTCTGCGTGTAAAGAGTTAATCGTCCTAATGGGTAGAGGTCGGAGATCGCGAGTTCTCTCGTCGATTTTATGTCGAAGCCCTTGACGTTTTTTATTTCTTTGTCTGAGACAATGATTAAAGCCCCTGCGTTTGATTTGTATTTTCTTCCTCGGGATTTGCCTTTTCCCGCACGGATTGATTTTTGTTTAAGTACTAATTGATAATTTTCATCGAATACATTTTTTAGCATTTTTACGATGTCTTTTGTTTTTTGAGGAAGTTCCGCGACGACAAAAGGAGGATTTATTTTTTCGAGAGAAGGATATCTTTTTGAAACAAAATATTGTGAAGCAGTTGATGCAAACGCTGAATTGAATGCTATTACAATTTCTTTTTTGTTTATCTTTTTTTCTTTTCCGATACCTTTCGGAGGGTGTGCTCTTCGTCCGCCCCTTGCGCCTGGGACACTTGCGCCTATCCAGAAAAATTGATTTCCGCGGCGCGACATTGTTTTTCTTGGAGCCCTTGAACGACCTTGACCATAATGCCCCTTCCAATCGTGTCTTTTGTGTGAAATTGTTCCCGACGCTGATTGTCTGTTTCCCGCGTCCTTGAAAGAAGAGTATGGCTGAATAAATTTATCTGCCTCAAAATATTTTACGACTATATCTTCTCTGATTCTTTGAGAAAACATTTTAGGCATTTCTATCTGAGACTTTTTCTTTCCATCTACAGAGTATAATGTGGCTTTCATGTTACTAAGACTCCTTGGAAAATTTCATCAACATCTCTCCCGATAATATCTGATGAATGTCTGCCTAAAAAAACTCCTGCATTCCTATCACCCTCTGATGGAACTACTTTAATATCGAACAAATTATAAAAA
>JACQLL010000002.1 GCA_016234025.1 Candidatus Pacearchaeota archaeon
AAATGTTTCGTTTGTTCTTAATATGCTGGGAAAAATAAATCTGAATCCAAAGATACCTCCGATTCCGAGAGCGCAGGATAAGAAAAAAGTCGACGTGAGATACATGTTAATATCTCCCTATGCTTCAGCCCACATTTACTGGGACACAAAATTAAGTGAGCTATTTTATGAATTAGAAGAGCCAATTCTGGACGACTATGAGAAAAAAACGCTGGAAAAAATAGAAGAAGCAATGCTCGAATTGATAAATATCAACGTCGCAGTTGAAAACACGCTCGAAGCCATTTCTGATTACATAGACAAGACAGCCCGGCTTTTAATCGAAGAACTGGGAATAAAACTATCAAAAGAAAGCTATGACAAAATATTTTATTTTTTATTCAGGGACTTCATCGGTCTCAACGAAATTGACCCTCTTTTACGTGATTACTTTATAGAAGACATAGAATGCAATGGTGTAAACACTCCTATCTTCATTGTTCACAGGGTCTACAGGAACATAAGGACAAATGTAAAGTTTAAAGACATAGACAAACTTGGAAGTTTCATAGAAAAATTAGCACAGCGAACAGGGAGGTATGTTTCTTATGCACAACCTTTACTCGACGGCACTTTACCCGACGGCTCAAGAGTCAATGCAACTTATACAAAAGATGTTTCTTCGAGAGGGCCAACTTTCACGATAAGAAAATTCACAAAGGTCCCATGGACTCCGACACAATTAATTGCAATGAAAACACTAAGCCCGGAAATGCTCGCATATTTCTGGATACTCTTAGAAAATAAATCAAGCATCTTAATCTCCGGGGGAACAGCAAGTGGAAAAACAACACTTCTGAACGCACTCGCTTTCTTCATTCCTCCTGAAGCAAGAGTGGTTTCTTTGGAAGAAACAAGAGAGATAAATCTCCCGAGAGAAAACTGGCTGCCTTCAGTCGCCCGAACCTCAATCGGAATAGGGAAAATAGGTGAAGTCGACTTGTTTCAAATTCTAAAAAGTTCATTCAGGCAAAACCCCGACTATTTAATCGTCGGTGAAGTAAGAGGAAAAGAGGCGTTCGTTCTCTTTCAGGGAATGGCATCAGGGCACTCTTCGATAAGTACGATGCACGCCGATTCCGTCGACACTTTAGTCAGAAGATTGCAGACGCCGCCAATAAACCTCTCTCCGACTCTGATAAATTCACTCGACTGCGTGGTGATAGCAACTCACGCAATAGTAAAAAAGCAGGAAACAAGAAAGATCCGCGAAGTCGTGGAAATCGTAAACATAAACAAAGACGGGACAGCCATAATAAACACTCCTTTCAGATGGGATCCAAAAAGCGATTCTTTCTATTTCAAAAGACAGAGCAAGGTCTTAGAAAAAATTTCTTTAAGAACCGGAACATCTGTCGAAGAACTGCAAAAAGAACTAATTACGAGAGCAAAGATATTGTATGAATTATACAGAAGAAAGACATTCGACTTCGACGAAATCGGCGGAATCATAAACCAGTATTACAAGAACCCGACAGAAGTGCTTAACAAATACGGAATACAGGGATGATATAGTGAACCAACTAAGTTTCTCGGTGTTGGCTCCCTTATAGTCCACCAATAAAAAGAGAGAACGAAGTTCTCTAATCTTCGCTTCTCACGAAGCTTCAGAAAACCGAAAGATTAAATTGGTGGACTATATAGTGAAAATTAAATCTTTCGGTTCAACGCAGATTGATTCACTACCTCAAGAATTTTTCACGTAAAATTTTTGGTGTCGGCGGAGCAACAAATTCTTTTATTGCTTTCTTGCCCAGCCATACATGAAAGTTATTTAAATCTCCTTTACATTTTTATCATATGAAAAAAGGAGACATTGAAGGCATTGCACAGCTTCTGACAGCTATAAAAGATGGTATAGAAAAACTGAAGGAAGCCCAAAAGAACAACGACCCCGAGCAAATGGCGATGGCGAAAAAAGAGATCCTCCTTTTTCATTCTAAAATAGAGGAATTACTATGATAGATGCACTTAGAAAAAACGTAGAAACAGAAATTGCAATGTTGAGAGAGATATCAAATTATACGAGAAAAATAACTCAATCAAATGAAAGTGAAAAAAAACTCTTAATTTCGGCGATTAATTCTTTAAAAGAAGGTTTAAAAATTCTTAACAGTTCAATCCCTAAAATTCTCAGAGAAATATCGCTAAACCAAAAACTTCCCTCTCAACAAATCCAAAAAAAATCTGCAAAAACAAATCTCGAAAATGTAAGCTTCAACAGGGTTGACTCAAAATTAAACGTTATCCTAAGTAAAGAAGACAAGGAAAAATTCCTGAAGGAAGTAAGTATCAGCGATAGTCTGATAAGAAAAATAAAAAAAAGAGAATCAGAAGAACAAGAAGAATACGGCGAGTTCAAATCTTCCAGAGGATATTTAAAAATGTCAAACCGGCTATTCCTCGATTATGCCAGAAGGCTAAGGGAAAAAGGAAACTTCAAAACTTTATCAGTTACCTTGCGTAGGGCGAATATGGACATCCTGTTTGATTCCTACATCGCACTAATTTTATTTTCAACTCTGCTGGCCGCGATTTTTTCAGTCATTGTTTTGATTTTTCTGATATTTTTTAATGCAGGTTTCACTTGGCCATTTTTCAGCGTATACGACGGGGCAGTATTGCCGAGAATTCTCAAGCTGATATGGATACCCTTCGTATTGCCTGCTTTAATATTTCTCTTTATATATTATTATCCCTCAACAGAAAAGAAAACAGTGGGCAGACGCATAGACCAGGAACTTCCATTCGCAGTCATTCACATGAGTGCGATTTCCGGTTCAGGAATAGAGCCAAGCGAAATTTTCAAGATAATAGCTCTTAATAAAGAATATCCTTATCTAAGAAAGGAGATAAGAAAAATTCTTAATCAAATAAATCTTTATGGTTACGACTTGGTAACAGCATTAAACAATACCGCGAAAACAGCACCGAGTGAAAAGCTGTCAGAACTATTTTCAGGATTTTCTGCGGCAATCACTTCAGGAGCGAGCTTACAGGAGTTTCTTGAAAAAAGATCAGAGACATTATTACTAAACTACCGTCTCGAGAGAGAACAATATACAAAGTTAGTCGAGACATTTTTAGATATTTACATCAGCGTCGTAATCGCAGCACCGATGATATTTTTATTATTAATCATCATGATATCTATTTCAGGCATCCAAATAGGATTTTCTTCAGGACAGATTAGTCTCATCTCTGTTTTGGGAATAGCCGTGCTAAACATTTTATTTATAACTTTCCTTCAAATAAAACAACCAATCTACTAATGAAACTAAAAAAAATGCACTGGTTCGGAATAATTTCTGCAGTAGTCATCATAGCCACAGCATTAATATTATTCATTAACAACGAGAGAATGCTTCTCTTTCTAATCGGGATTGCATTGGGAACAGTGGCTCTGCCATTCATCATAAGCTTCAGTTTGGAGAACAAGAACGAAGGGAAAATAGATGAAATGTTCTTGGAATTCTCAAGAAATCTCGCAGAGAGCGTTGCAACAGGAACTCCTGTAAGTAAAGGAATAATAAACATGAAGAAAAAGAATTACGGAATCTTAAACACTCATATCGAGAAACTCGCAAATCAAATAGAACTTGGAGTTCCCGTCGAGAGAGCCTTGAAAAACTTCTCTCGTGACTTGGACAGCGCAGTCATAAAAAGGGCAGTAGCATTAATTAATGAAGCGGAAAAATCAGGAGGGGAAATCGACTACATACTCGACTCTACAGCAAAGTCAATTTCAGAAGTTGAAAAATTAAAGAAAGAGCGAAAGTCCGCGATATATGGCCTCGTCGTTCAGGGGTATATAATCTTCTTTATATTTATAGGCATAGTCCTCATCATGGAGTTTAAGATTATACCCTTAACAGCAGGCATAGGAAGTTTTGGAGGTTTTTCAGGAGGTATAAACAATTTTGATTCTACGCTAAATTCGACGGGAATTAATTTGTCTCCGGAAGAATTCACAAAGCCATTTTTATATTTGCTTATCACTCAGGGATTCTTCGTCGGTCTCGTCATAGGAAAACTTACAGAGGGTTCAATAAAAAAAGGAATAAAACACTCTTTTATTTTAATGATTACGGCGTTTCTTGTTTCCAGTGGTGCAAGGTTATTCATTGGTGTTTGACTTGTCAAAAATATAAAAAACTTCATTTTCCGAATAAACTTTCTTATAAAAATATCCTTTCCTAATTAAAATCTTTTCAAACCATTTTCTTTCCGGAAACTTCATCGGTTTCCCGGATAATTTTTTTGTCGGGAAACTTGCAATAAATTTTTTGCACTTCACTCTTTCTATTATTAATTCAGTCAGCCTATGGCCTTTATTTTCTATCACATCAAAGACTTTAAGTATAAGGCAAAGCTCTGAGTCTGGAAGATTGTCATTTATTTTCCTTAAATCATAAACAATAGTTTTTCCTTCTATTTTTTTCTGCTCGAAAAATCTTTTAACAAGATAGAGCTCTTTTTCATTTATATCCACTGCATAATATTTCATCCCACGTTCTGCAAGAGCAATAGGGTTAATCCCGCATCCAAGGTCAAGAACAGATTTTACCTCCATTTTCTTTATAATATTTTTCAATTCAGGGTAATAATCCACTCTCTCCTTAGTGGAAGAGTGAGTAGCCAAAATTTCTTCGTTTATATCTTTATTAAGCAAGTCCCCTCTTCTCTTAAGTCCTTTCTGAAACCTTCCGGACAAACCTCTTAGTTCTTTTCGTATTTCTTTCACAATGATTTTTTCTTCTTTTTTATCCAACAACTCTTTTTTTATTTTATACTTTTTAAGATATCCGTCTAGACAGTAAAGAACTACGCTATCAGCAATTCCTGAAAGCTCTTTTTTATTTTTTATTAATTTAATAATTCTTTTCTTTTCCACAGAATTTTAGTTTAATAAGTTATATAAATCCAGCTACTTTTAAAGACAAATGAAAAGAGGAGCAAGCCATATAGAGATAATCCTGTCCTTCGTTATCTTCGTAACTGCCGTCGGGTTTGCGCTTTATTTTTTTAATCCCGCAGACACATCGCGGCTGGTCGATTCTTCCTTAACTTACACCTTCAGGGAAATTTCCAAAAACACTTCTTTAAATGTCAGATACATCACGGTTCGTCTCAACAGGGAGAACATAGAAAACGAAGGCAATCCAGAAATAATAGCAATAAATATTTCTAATTTCGGGGAGAATTTAGAAATGATGGCAGAGAAATACGGGAGCGGAGTGATGATTTCCTACTTCGACAAATCTAACGGAATAGCGTATATAAAAACCGAAGATAACTGGAACTCGGTGGAAATAATTATACTAAAATTCAGCGAAGAGTTCTCGGATACAGAGACATTATTCGCAGAGCTAAACGAAAGCTTTTACGAAACTTCATCATCTGGTTTCAAGGAATTGGTGTCAGAAAAAAAGATGTCTCGGTTAAGCGATTTTTACGAAAATAATTACTTCGCTCTAAAAGAACAATTCAATCTTCCGGACAGAGTCAATATGGGATTCTCTCTTGTTTTTTCAGACGACGACAAAATACTTGCAGAGAGGGAGAAACTTTCAGGACTGGAAGTATTCTCTCAAACAAAAAGGATTGAAGTTCTTCGATTAAACGGCGGAACCGCTTTCGCAGATTTGAATGTCAAGTTATGGTAGGAAAAAAAGGATTTTTGAAAATACTTGAAGCAACAATTGCAGTAGTAATTATCTTTGGTGCGTTAATATTGCTTTCATCACAAAAGACCCATAGTCAAGAAGAGGATTTGTCGGAGATGATTCCTCCTTTATTAGAAGAAGTGGCACAAAATATTCCTTTGAGAACAAGAATAATAGAAGAATACGACACTCAAAAGAGCTATGAAGAACAGCCAAATGCCGGGATAATTCAGAGTATAGAGGACTTTATAAGACCGAAAATCCGAAATCCCGAGTTAGAGCTATCTGCAAGGGTTTGCGAGTTAGATGAAATCTGTTTTCTCGAGCCCTATCCGGTTGAAGAAAACAAAAACCTTTTTTCAGCAGAAAGGGTAATCAGTACAATAGTAATAGAAGAGGAATTCTCACCAAAGAAAGTAAAGATATTTCTATACAGAAAAAATTAATCCAACAACCTTTATAAAGTTGGGTTATGTTTTAAAGAGATGAGAGGGGTTTTAGTAGGAGTAATTTTGGCATTGATTTTTGCTCTTTTTAATATGGGAATTGCATCTGGCGTGCCACCACCTTCAACATGTTCGGGAGGAGATTCTCAATTTATTTTTAGCATAAGTTCAAACGAAAACGCCCATGTTGCAGAAGACACGACCTACCCTTTGCACATATGTTTTGACGACTACTTCGCACCCGCATTTGCTCCTGGAAACGAGGAGCCAAACAATATTGTCTTGAGATTGTCAGACGTAACAAACGCTCATGTAGAAGGCCCTGCAGAAAACACTCCATCATACTCCGATTTAAACTTTGGTGACTTAACCTGCCGACTTACAGCAAGTGCCTGCTCAAGCGACGAAGCGCTAATCGTTTCGCTCGCAGACAATACCAATTCACACGTTTCTCTTGGGGCAACATACCCATTCAAGCTTTGCTGTTCAAGCGCAAACTCCTTGCCAATCGGAAGCTCTGAATGCGGAGACGGCGAAATCGACGTCGGAGAAGATTGCGACCCGAGTGCAGACCCAATTTTCAGAGACTACGGGGACGGAATAGACCAATGTTCTAATTACGGCCCTTTCGACGGAGGAGACCTTGTCTGTAATCCGCAGACCTGCGAGATAGACACAAGCCAATGTACTGGGGGCGGAACAGGAGATTTTTGCGCTGACTACGACCCCTTCATCTATACCGATAATGATTGCAACGACCCTGCAGGTTGCATCGTTGACAGCTGTAACGATTATACTAAAATGGACCCAAATCATCAGGGTTACGACGGCGATATCAGGATGCAGGCATGCGAGTTTGATTGCGTAGGAGCGGCGCAAACAGACCCTTCTCTCCCAAATGGAGCAACAAACCCCTCATGCGAGTGGGATTCTCAATCACAAAATTGCGAGCTAAGCTATTATCTCGGCGGCAACATACAATGCGTCGTGGAATATCTTGACGAGGGCGTTTGCAATCCGACGGATACATCAAGAATAATCATCATCAACTCTGTGGAAATAGACACACGTGAACCAGGCGCTTGCGGCGGCGAGGAAACAAAATCAGTTCTCTGTCCCAAAGTCATACAGCTGGATTTTTTCAATTACTTTAACTTTATATTTTCAGCACTCGTAATAACCTTAGTCTATATTTTCCTGAAAAAGAGATGAAGAACAAAAGAACAATAATACCGGCATTATTAATCTTAATGATAACTTCAGTCGGAGCAGTCTTTCAGGTCGATGATTCAACCTCTTTCATAAACGAAAACTATCTCGGAGGAGAAACAATAAAAGGAAAACTCAACGCAACCTTTTCCAATCAGGAAAATCTAAACTTCTCGAGCGACTTCGAAGGAGGAATTTCACTCCTTGACTTGTTAAACTTGAGTGGGCATGTTAAAAACGTCGATTTTTCATGTATGCCTTCAAGTTGTAAAGATAGTTACGAAGCAGGTTCAGGGGCGCAGACAAAAACAGCGTTGGTAGGGCAGACAAAATCCTTTTTCGGATTTAAAATAATTTCAGAAGAAGTTAAAGCAATAAGAGAACTAAAGTTCACGATAAACAGCAACGCTGCAGAAAGCTGTAGCAACCAGATAAGCATCGACTTCCTCGACGACGGAAAAAAGGACTTTTTCAATAAGAATTATATCCCGGAAACATGCGGAGAAAAAAATTACGGCTGTTTTTTCGGCAATGATATTGCACCGGAAGAAGCGATAATAGAAGGAGATGCGTATTGTGAGAAAATGAATCTCTCTTCTGCTCCGGCTTACACAATCGGAGCAGTTATCAGCGTCCTCGAATCAGGAGGCACACTCCAATTTTCCCTGCACAAAGGAACAGGAGAGCTTTTGGATTTTGTAAATATAATTAATCCGCCATCAGGAGAAATAAAAACAATCGTAGAGTATCCCTCACCGGAGAACTTCACGGCACTCGTATGCCTTAGTAAAATAAGTTCAGAGGGCGATTACAGAATAAAATCAAAACCAGCAGGCAACTATTCCTGCGGAGGAAGGGTAAACTCCAACGCCAACGATATATTGATTTTAGGAGCCGACTACGAAATCTTTGCGCAGCCAATGAAATACGGGCTGCCAGACACATTAACATTTGATTCAGAATTTTATCAGGAAACAACAGGAGCAAACCTCAACGACAAAACCGAGAACTACTTAGAAGAGCTCTTCGATTCAAAATGCCCTGCTCCTTTAGGATGCACGATTCCTTTCTCTGTCTGGGGCGTTCCTCAAGACATTAATATAAATTCTGCAAGCATAGAATACGACACCGGAACATCGATAAAAGAAGAAACAAAAATCTTTGATTTGACAAAATCGAAAGCAGAGTTATCCTCTGATAAATATCTAATCCTCGACGTCGAAGACATGATGTTTAAAGCGCCAAATATAAACGGAGATAATGTCTTAAAGATTTATCTCGGCGGAGCGAAAGTATTTGAATCAGATATAAACGTCGAGGTAGGTTTTGATTTTGACATAGGACCGAGGTTCGCTTTTATAGGAAGACCAACAACCTTTACAGCACTCGGCTCAAGAAACATAACTTCTTCAATTTGGGAGTTTGGAGAGAACACAATAAATTCAGAAAATAACAAGGCAACATATACATTCAATGAAAAAGGAGAATTCACCTTAAAGGTCAACGCACTAAGCGGAAATGAATCATCTGTAAAAACTTTCAAAGTGGTCGTAGGAGAACCCAAACTCTCGGCAAATCTGACGCTGTCTGACTACGAAAACAGAATTAAAAACATAGAAACAAAAACCGCCGCCTTCCCCCAATGGATAAAAGAAGAATTGGAAAAAGAAATTTCCTTAGGCGCGAAAAAGGCAGAACTCATGGGCTTAAGAACACAATTCAATTCAGTTCAGGAACCCAACGATGATAATTACATAGAGATAATTAATTTTCTTTTGGAAATGAACTTGCCCAAATCAATCGAGTTAACAGAAACAGGGACACTTCCCATAGAGGTCTCTTTGACAAGCCTGGACCCTTCACACATCGAGGAGCTTTCCGGAAGAAATGCGACAGGAAGCGACGAAGTTGCCTCTGGAATAATTTCCTGGATGCAGGATAACTATGAGGCAGACATCAAATTTGAAACAATCTCCGCAACATACGATTTTTCAACACAAACAATTCTCAAAACATATAAAATAATTCTAAGACAAAAAAATACAAATTCTGATTTGTCTTATCTAATAATAGGACATCCAAAAAATTCGATAAAGTTCAAATCATATTATGAAGAAAGAACAGTAAGTCAGAGCGACAATTCAGCATATATCATCATCGATGAATCCGGAGAGCCGGGCACGATAGAATTTTTAATTACCGGAAATGCGCCGCCAGTGGACGAGCTCGGTTTATACATCTCTCCTACTCTTGACAAACTCGGCTCAAGCGGCAAACCCCTTGACCGGAATTTAACCGACGACGAAGGCAACTTTCTTTGGGGAAGATTCATAATCGGGATGGCTATTCTTATAGTACTTATTTTGGCAATTTATCTGCTCCTTCAGTCTTGGTACAAAAGGTATTACGAGAAACATCTTTTCAAAAATCCCGACGATTTATACAACCTGATAAATTTCATTTACAATTCAAGAAAGTCAGGGGTCTCAGAAAAACAAATCACTGCCAAGTTGTCTGAAAAAAAATGGAAAAATGAACAAATAGTTTATGCATTCAAGAAAATAGACGGAGAGAGAACAGGCATGTGGGAGATTCCTCTGTTTAAATTCATGGAAAACAAAAAAGTAAAGAAAGAAATAGAAAGGAAACAGGGGGCTCCGATAGACGCAAGATTTATTAAAAGACCCTTCTTTTAGTTAAAATGTTAAAAATGCTTAGGCGATTTTCGCAAAGAATCCTCGAGAAGATTTTTAGAAGGAAAAGAAATTTCAAAATAGGATTTTATGGGCCTCCAAATGCAGGGAAGACAAGTTTGGCAAATCGAATTTGCGAGGACTGGACAGGAGAGAACATGGGAACTGTCAGTAACGTTCCGCATGAGACAAGAAAAGTTCAGGTAAAAGAAGAAGTGAAAATAAAATACAAAGGCAAGACACTGATTTTCAAGTTTGTTGACACGCCGGGAATAGCGACAAAAATTGATTATGAAGAGTTTCTGAAATTCGGACTGAAAAAAAGCACGGCGAAAAAAAGAGCAAAAGAAGCAACACAGGGAATAATAGAGGCCATTCAATGGCTCGATGATATGCACGCGGTTGTAGTTGTTTTGGATGCAACACAAAATCCTTACTCCCAGGTCAATATAACTATCATGGGAAATCTTGTAGCAAGAAAAATACCTGTTTTAATAGTTGCAAACAAGATAGATCTAGGGAAAGCAGAGGTGAAAAAAGTAAGTGCGGCATTTCCTGAATACGATGTAATAGGTCTCTCTGCAAAAGAAGGAAAAAACATGGACGAATTTTATGAATCACTGTTTAGGTTAACAAAGAAAGTTTAAAATGAAGAGAAAAATAAAGAAAGGAGATAGAATAAAAGGACTAAGCTTGCAAGTTCTTTCATTTTCAGAAGTGCAGAGTCTATCAATTGCGGAGAGAGTGAAAAAAATATTAAACCTCATTCTTGGAAATAAAATCGTTATTCTCCATGGCCGACTTCGTCCGGAAGAAGAGGCTCGCCTCATCGAGGATACAATGGCACTTGTTGACCACGTAAAAAATTTCAAGGGAATTGAGTTGGCAGTGATAGAACCAAATTTAAGGAGCGCAAACATACTTGTCAAAATGAGGCACGGAATAGCAAAGAAATTAGTAGGAGACAACAGCAGTTTAACAGTTATAGGCCCTGCCACCATCATTAAAGAGATAAGGAGAGACCCAAAGAAACTCGAACTAATGCTTTCCTAAAAACAAAAATTTATTAAATCCAACTGTCTAATCCAGATATGCCTTACAAATGTGTTAACTGCTCCCAAATTTATCAGGATGGTTCAGAAGAAATTTTAAAGGGTTGCAGTAGCTGCGGAAGAAAATTCTTCTTCTACATAAGAAAAGAGCAACTTGAGAAGATTAAAAGCAAAGAAATAGAAGAGATAGAACTCAACTCAATAGAAAAGAAACAGGTCGAACAGGATGTAAGGGAGATTACAGGAATAGAAGATGAAGAAACTCCGGTATTTCTTGACTTTGAGAGCGTGAAAATTCTTAAACCTGGAAAATATCTCGTTGACATAGGAAAACTTTTCTCTTACGAGAAACCAAGAGTCTATAAACTTGAAGATGGAAAATATATAATTGACTTGATGACGAAACTAAAAAGAAGATAGCAAATAAGCACTTGGGTTTTGTAGGACATTGTGTTACAATATGGATGTAGTTGTTGAAGAACTAGTAATTGAGGAAGACAGGCCTGAACATATTGCAAAACATGGTGTAAGAG
>JACQLL010000034.1 GCA_016234025.1 Candidatus Pacearchaeota archaeon
ATTAAATTGGTGGACTATATTTAAGTCAGTTGCTATAAGTTCTCTAAACAATCAAAAGCATTAAAAACATCCTTTATCTATCATAAAAATGGAACCGCAACAAGAATCAGAATTTGGCGACTTCGAAGAAATAAAAACAGAAGGACAGCAGGAAGAACAGAAGCTGAATATCAGAGTTAGAACGCCGAGAAAAGGACAGCTAATCGGAGTCGTCCTTCAGCGCCTCGGAGGAAACAGAATGTCGATTAAAACAACAGACAACAAAACGCGAAACTGTCGTGTTCCGGGAAGATTTTCAAGAAAATTTTGGCTTCGCCCGGGAAACATCGTAATAATTGAACCGTGGCCTGACGACGACAACAAAGGCGAAATTGTTTATCAGTATTCAAAAAACGAGGCGATGCAGCTGAAAAGACAAGGCATAGTTAATAAAATATATAACGAATTTTAACGTGCCAAACTCAAGTCCCCAAGAATGTCATCAAGCGCGGAATTCACTTTCCCGCCGATGTAATCATAAAAAGGTCGTTGTGATTTTTCATCTCTGTCTCTGTAACCAACAAGAGCTTGTTCCAATAAATCAATATAAGCGCTTCTCTCTCCACATGGAATAACTGCTGGAGGCAAATCAAAATTATATAGAATTCTATCTTGTAGCAAGCGAGCGGTTCTTTTATTTCCCTCTCTAAAAGGTTGTATGCCCGCCAATCTCAAATGTGTTTTAATTGCTTTTTCGACATACCAATCTTCGCTTTTTCTAATTTCTTCACAGACTTTATCAACTAATTCCGGAACTTTCAAAGGATTCGGAGGAGTATAATTTTGCAAACCTAAGCTAACTCTAACATCTCTAAATGCTTCGTTTGTATCTGGATTGACTCTAGCCCCAACTTCCAAGATAACCTTCGGAGTCAAAACGCTTAAAAAAGAAGAGCCATTTTGCAAACCACCCAAATACTTCCAAGCTCTTTTGACATTGGTGACGCTTCTTCTAACATGAGCTCTAATATCTTTAACATTATCTGCCAGATGTTCAGTTAAAATTCTCTGTCTCATATCAGGATGTTCAAGCCAAACAGAGTAAATGTCACAAATCTTTCTAAGATTACTCTTAGCTCTCTGCGACTTCCTAAGTAATCCATTTGGTTCTCGTGCTATCTTTTCTCTCTTCAATTGAATCTCATCTGCTAACTCTTGCGACATTATCATCGTCATAAAATAACAAACTCCCTTTTAAATCTTTCCATTGGAACCACGCTAAAGTTACTACATTATTGGTAACTTCTCATTGATCTCTCCTGCAAGATTTTCGAGCATTTTTTCTTTAACGTTTTTCTTCCATCCATAATGCCCTAATATCCATCCCAACTTGACGAACGCGGTTTCAGCCAGCATGTCTTCGAGAAAAACAACGCCTGCGTCTAAGAGTTTTCTTCCGTTTGAATAAACAAAAGGGTCGACTCTTCCGAAGATGCATTGAGAGGTGATGCAAACGACGAATCCGTTTCTAATATGTTTTTTTAGCTTCAATGACCAGTCATTGCCCTGTTCACCGACAGGCAAATGTCCCAGTCCGCTTCCTTCAATAATGATTCCTTTATATTTCAAAGCGTAAAAATCCAGAATGCTTGAATCCTGTCCCGGATAAAATTTGACCAATGCAACCTTATCATTGAAGCTAAAGTCGCCTCTAACTTTTCCTTCATGTTTGACGTTGTAGCCAGAAATAAATTCTACTTTGTCAGAGAAAACTTTTGCGATTGGTTTGTCGTTGACAGATTTAAAGGCGTCTCTTCTTGAAGTGTGCAGCTTTCTAACCTTTGTTCCTCTAATCGCAAAACAGAAGTCGTCATTCGTCGAGCCGTGACCAACCAAGACAACTTCTGCGCAATTCGAGAGAGCCATTTGTGCAGCGCACTGCAGGTTTAGGTTAGCATCACTCGAAGCCCTGTCGACACTTCTTTGTGCATATGTTAGAACAACCGGCTTGTTTAAATTAACGAAAAAGAAAGACAATACCGCAGAGGTGTAGTGGAGGAAGTCAGTTCCGTGCGTTACTACTACTCCTTCAATTTCGCTATCATTCAGCAATTCCTCGACGCTGTTTCCAATCTTCAGCCAGTGTTCGCTCGACATTGATTCAGACGCAGTCATGAAAGGAACGACGATTTTTTTAACATTTGCTATTTTAAAAATCTCTGGATAAAAATTTGCGAACTCGCTGACGTCGGTCAACGGGGCAACGCCACCTGTTCGTGCGTCCAGTTTAGAAGCAATCGTCCCTCCGGTAACAACCAATCCTATGCTCTTCAATTTCTTATCCGGTTTAGGCAGGAAAAATTTTTTCTTATCTTCGACAAATTTTTTCAAGACTCTTCCTGCTAAAATGTTTTCCTTCGGGATGCCGACGTTATAACCTGAGTCAAGTTTCAACAACAAGACCTCGCTCTGCGCATTTTCCAGAACAACTCCGTCAAGCTCTTTCAACGCCAGCCGCAATCGAACCTTGTCTCCGGGAGAGAAATTTAATCCTGCCATTACTAACAGAAATTAAGGATATATAAAAAGATTGTTAATTATCTGGCAATGTAAATCCCACCATTATAATCGGAAAAATAAATTTCTCCTTTGCTATTAATCTCTATGTCTGTAAACATTGCTTCTTCGTCAAGATAAAAGTCTTCCCACGAGTTTCCGTAATCATCGGATATTTTAATTAAACGTTTCGCGGCAATAAAATGCTCTTCTTCTTTCATTGGATTAACCAAATATTTGAATACTATAAGCCCATCAGTGTCTGAGATTATTTTCCAAACGTTTTCTTGCAATTTATAAACTCCATTCCCTTCTGTTCCACTTCTCCATTGTGTGACTCCAAAAGAATCGATAAGGGGTTCGATACTTATGGAATGCCAAGACAGCCCTTCTGAAATTGCTTCAAAGCTTAATCCTCCGTCCAAAGTCCTTATGGTCATATAAGGATCGGGCCAAAGATCCCAATCTTCCGCAGGACCAGTAGGAGGTCCATAAACAGAATGGTCAGAGTCCTCTCCTGTAAAGTAAATTACATTTGGGTCCTGGACGTCTTGGTTAATGGCCCAAACAATTCTCCCTATCGTCGCTTCCCCATATTCTGGCGTAATACCTATAAAATCTCTAAAAGAAATGAAATCAATTTCCAGTCCATTATTTTCCAGGACATAATAACCCCAGGCACCCCATTCTTCAGATATAGGAATAGGCCTATCGGTAACATAAATTTTATCTGAAACAAACCTATCAGTAAATATAGAACCAATGATATAGGGAAATTCATGTAATAAAACAAACGTCTCTCCTCCATCTGCTGATCTAAATAACTTGTTCCAATATGCTGCGTAAACGATATCTGAATTTATTTTATCCATTTCCAGCAGAGTTATATCTCTCTTCACCAAATTCCACGTTATCCCTCCGTCTTCAGATTTATACAATTCTCCCCGAGAACATTCTTGTTCATAGCAAGGAGAATTTGTAATAGCGAAAAGTTTATTTTCATTATCCGGGTTAATTTCAATTTCTGTAATGTATGTTTTTTCGAATAACATTTCGATTTGTAATTTTTCATCTTCCATCGGAGTATCTTCTGCTGTTTCATTTAATTCCTCTGTCTTGTTCTGGTCAGATTCATTAAGACAGAATCCTCCCTCTTCAGAAGAATAAATATCATCTGCACCCTGACAGCCAAACTCACAAAGATTTATTCCACCGTCTCTTACACACTCGCCTGTTAGATAACCTCTTATCCTTTCACATTCATACTGGTGAGAGATATAATCTTCTGCAAAGCACTTATCTTTAAATTCTATGCCCCAATTATTAATACAAACCCCAGAAACAAGAGGGTTTCCTTCGGAATCGCTGTCAAAACAATTTCCTTCAATTACTTCGTCCGTTCCATCATTCTTTTCATTTTTTGGAATTACAATGTTTTCTTTAGAAGAAATATAAAAATTCTTATCTATAATTTGTTTGTTCTCCCTTTGGACAAATCTTTCTTTTTCATATCTAATATCTTTGTCAACTCCACCCAATAGGAAACTTAAAAATAGAATAATTCCTATCGATAAAAGAACAATCAATGTTATCAAACTCTTTCTCATGAGATGTATTACATAATTTAGTATAAAAAACTTCTTAAAATCGGCAGATTTTAACGAACGTTAAAACCTTACCTTTAAAAACTAATTCATTTTAATTTCTTCATGGCGGTTGTAGTTCAACGGTTAGAACGCGCGACTGTGGCTCGCGAGACGAGAGTTCAATTCTCTCCTTCCGCCCTTGAGAATTGAACTCGGGAGAGAGTTCAATTACCTTGAACTCGTGAGAGTTTAAGGCATCAGAGATATAGTGAACCAACTAAGTCTCTCGGTGTTGGTTACCTAATAGTCCACCAATAAAAACCGAAAGATTAAATTGGTGGACTATATCTCTCAATCAAAAAAGAAAGAGGTATTTAAGG
>JACQLL010000029.1 GCA_016234025.1 Candidatus Pacearchaeota archaeon
AAAAGGTTCTCGGTGTAGCAACTGACAATTTGGGGAGTTATTTAAGTCAGTTGCTATATAAATAAAAATAAAGAGAACGAAGTTCTCTGATCCTCTCTTCTTACGGATATTCGGAAAACCGAAAGATTAAATTGATGCAGTACGTCTATAGCAAAGTTTATTAATTATTGTTATTAAAAATTATAATGAGCAACATTAAGAATCTTGACGAAAAAAGTTTTAATGAATTTGTCAGGAAAGGAATGGCGGTTGTTGACTTTTGGGCCGGTTGGTGCGGGCCTTGTAAGATTGTGGCTCCGATTTTTGAAGAGGTCTCAAAAGAGATGAAAGGAAAAATCAAATTTGGTAAGATCGACGTCGACAAAGAGACAGAGTTGGCGCAAAAATTTGAAGTCATGAGTATTCCAACTATGATTTTCTTTAAAGACGGCGAACAGGTTGACAGAGCGATTGGTGTCTTATCCAAAGAAGAACTTAATGAAAAATTAGAAAGTATTTGAGGACTATTGGGAAGTTTTAAATATAGCTTTAATTTTCTTGAAAGAGGCCCCGTAGCTCAGTCCGGTTAGAGCACTAGGCTTTTACCTTTAACAGGAAGTTACCTAGGTGTCGCGGGTTCAAATCCCGTCGGGGTCAGTGGATTTGAACATCCAGAGATTCTGCGAATCTCTGTCCCCTCGGTTCTGACGAACCTTCAGGAATCCCGTCGATGACCATTTTCTCCGACATTCCGCGAGAATCGAAAAAGTAGATTTTCGTCGAAACATTTAAAAACCACCATTTGCAAGTTTTTACTACCAATTTGTTATCAATTAAAACGATATCAACTTTCCTACCATGCACGCCCTACAGCCAAAACACATCAGACTGAAACAAGATGAACTTAAGAAAGTTCTTAATAAATATAATATTTCTTTGTCACAATTACCGAAGATAAGATTAGATGATTCTGCGCTTCCCGAGAATTGCGCCGTCGGTGATATTATTAAAATTGAGAGAAAAGAAGGAGAGAAAACTGTAATGTATTACAGAGTCGTTGTATCATGAGCAAAGGCAAAAACGTTTTGATTGAAAAATATCTTGAACAACATTCGTTAGTTGAGTCAAACATTCGTTCTTTCAACGATTTTGTCGAGAATAGAGTACAAAAAATTGTCGAGGAAATAAACGATGGTCTCTCAAACGAGGATGTTGAAATAAAATTCGGAAAGGTGAGAATTGGCGAGCCGAATATTATTGAAGCCGACGGAAGCATAAGCAAGATAACTCCGGTTCTCGCACGATTAAGGAATATAACTTATGCCTCTCCGATATATGTTGAACTTAGCGTACGATATAACGAACAGACAGAAAGTTCTGAAGTCGAGATAGGCAGAGTTCCTGTAATCGTTAGAGGCGCGATTTGCAACACTCATGGAATGAGCAAAGAAGAACTCGGAGAAAATTACATGGATCCTCTTGACCCTGGAGGATATTTCATAATCAATGGAAACGAAAGAGTTATAGTAATGTCAGAAGACCTTGCGCCGAACCAGCCATTTATCGAAGAAGGAAGGCAGGGACTGACTTTGAGAATTTTTTCTGAAAGAGGAACTTATAGAATTCCGTCGACTATATCTGAAACCAACGAGGGTATTATTGAACTGACGTTCAGCCGCCTTAGAAACATTCCTATACTCGCTTTATTAAAAGCTCTTGGAATGACGAAAGAAGCAGAGATAGCGAAGAACATCGGACAGGAAAATGATTGCCTCATTGTCAATCTTTATGAGTTTGCCGGCATTCAAAGCTCCGAGGATGCGATAATGTATATTGCTGAAAAGTCCGGAATACAGGGAACAAAGAAAGAGATTCTGGACAGAGTAAAACAGAGAATAGATTCTTTTCTACTTCCTCATATAGGGACTTCAAAGTCGGAAAGGATGGATAAAGCGCTGACATTATGCAGGTTGGTTGGATTGTATCTTAGAGCAAAGGAAGATAAGAAGATAAGATCCGACAAAGATCATTATGCAAATAAGAGAGTCAAGCTTTCTGGTGATTTGATGTCGGACTTGTTTAGAGTTAATCTTAATATTCTTGTCAGGGACATCCAATATTCCCTGCAAAAAGTTACGAAGAGAAAGAAGTTTTATTCTCTGAAAACTATAGCCAAGTCGACTTTGTTCACTCACAGGATTGAGAGTGCGATTGCGACCGGCTCGTGGATTGGCGAGAAAAGCGGAGTCACGCAAAACATGGATAAGGCAAATTATCTCGCTGTTCTGTCTCAACTTCAAAGGGTCTCGAGTTCTCTTCCGGGAGAACAGGAAAATTTTCTTGCGAGAACGCTTCATCCAACTCATTATGGAAGATTCTGTCCGACTGAAACGCCTGAAGGAACTGAAATCGGACTAAGAAAAAATCTCGCCCTGCTTACGAAAATATCGACGGGGATTGAATTTGATGAGAAACTCGCTGTCAAGAAATTTGAATCAATCGGACTGAATAATGAGAAAGGAGAAGATGTTTTTATAAACGGAAAGTTTGTTGGATTTGTTGAAAACCCTCTGGAGTTTTTGTCTAAACTAAAAAACATCAGAAGAAATGGAGGGCTTCATCATGAGATTAGTCTGCGATATGACGAGAATCTTAGGCAAATCAGTATTTCTTCAGGCGTCGGCAGAGTGTTAAGACCGCTTGTGGTTGTTGAAAAAGGAGCATCGAAATTGAAAGATGAAGATTTGATTATGTTAGGCGAGGGAAAAATAAAATGGGTTGATTTGATAAAAAAAGGAATCATTGAATATGTCGACGCTGCTGAAGAGGAGAACGCTTTTGTTGCATTAAAAGAGGAAGACATAAAGACGGAGCATACGCATCTTGAAATTCACCCGATAGATTTGTTTGGTTTAATTACCAGTTTGGTTCCCTTTGGAAACCACGACCAGAGTTCCAGACTGAACAGAGGAAGCAAAACTCTGAAACAGAGTTTGGGCATCTATGCAGCGAACTATCTTTTAAGAACTGATACTGATGTTTCTATCCTGCACTATCCGCAGAAACCGCTTGTAAGAAGTTTTATTTATGACACATTAAATGTTTATCCTGCCGGACAAAATATGGTCGTCGCGATAATTCCATTTGAAGGATATAATATCGAAGACGCAGTTGTCCTGAACAAAGACAGCGTCGATAGAGGTTTAGGAAGAAGCACTTATTTCAGACCTTATTCGACGACAAAACTGCAATATGCCGGAGGATTAACTGATGAAATAATAATTCCTGATAAAGATGTTTCAAATTACAGAACAGAAGAAGCGTACAGATTTCTCGAGGACGACGGTGTCGCTTACCCTGAAGCCGATATAAACGCAGGAGATGTTGTCATCGGCAAAATCACTCCTCCTAAATTCCTTTCAGAAGCAAAGGACTTGAGCATACAGGCAAAAAAAGAAGCAAGCTCTGTTATCAGGCAGGGTGAGAGAGGAACTGTCGATGCTGTTTTCGTTACTGCAGATGGCGAGGGAAACCAGGTTGTTCATGTCCGAACGAGAGATTCGCGGCTTCCGGAGATAGGAGATAAATTTTCTTCACCTCACGGACAGAAAGGTGTCGTCGGGCTTATAGCAAATCCGAACGATATTCCATTTACATCGAGAGGAGTTAGACCTGACCTTATGTTTAATCCTCACGGAATTCCGAGCAGAATGACCGTAGGATATTTAATAGAATTAATGGCAAGCAAGACCGCTGCTGTTTCCGGAAAAATAATCGACGGGACTTCTTTTGTCGGACAGAGTGTCAAGGAGCTGGAAGAGCAACTTGAAGAGATGGGATTTTCCTACGACGGAAAAGAGACAATGTACAACGGAGTAACCGGAAAGAAAATGGAAGCGAAGATTTACATAGGAAACATGTATTATCTTAAACTGAAGAGGATGGTAAAGAACTTGATTCATGCACGTGCGTCGGGAAAAGTCGCGCTGTTGACGAGACAGCCAATTGAAGGACGCGCGAAGGGAGGCGGTTTGCGCTTGGGAGAGATGGAACAGCAGGCGCTTGTTGGGCATGGTGCTTCGTTGCTGCTGAAAGAGAGATATGACTCTGACAAGACTGTAATTCACATATGCAAGGAATGCGGGAACATGGCTTATGAAGATGCGATAAGAAACAAGACGATTTGCTCTCTTTGCGGCGGGACTGAAACAGAACCTGTCGAAGTTTCATACGCATTTAAACTTCTTGTCGACGAGCTTTTGGGACTCGGCATACAAACTAAATTCGAGTTGAAAAATAAATATGAACAATAAAGAATTATTAGGCAGATTCGGAAGAGCAAGAAGATATGTAATTGAAAATGAAGTGGAACTAAGAATGAGATATGGTGAGCAATTTATTGCTGTTTATACAGAAAGAGGAAGCGATGAAGTTAACGTGGTTGGCTCTGGTTCAGACGAAGGAGGGTTATACGAAGAGATTTATCATAAATATCCCGACGACGATTATAAAAGAAAAGTAATCTTTGTTTTAATTAACACAATTGAAGATATCGTCAGGTTCACGACCGAAGATATTCCGACGCTATTTGAGGATGGAGAATTATGAACAAGGTATTTAGGAAACAGATAAAGGCGTTGAAATTTGATTTGCTCGGGCCGAGTCAGATAAAGAAATTAAGCTCTGTGAAAGTCGTGACGCCGGAGCTTTATGATATTGATGGTTTTCCCGTCGACGGCGGATTGATGGATTTGCGTCTTGGTGCGATTGATCCGGGAGTTCGATGCCGAACTTGTGGTAAGAGAGTTAAAGAATGTCCGGGACATCCTGGAAGCATAGAACTTGCGCGGCCCGTTCTTCATATAAAATACATTCCTCTCATTGAAATAGGCCTTAGAAGTTTTTGTCCGCACTGCGGAAAGCTTGCTCTTAGCGACGAGAAACAGAAGACACTTTCTTTGGCGCAGAGAGTCAAGAAGTCAAGGGATGTAAAGAAATGCCCGCATTGTAGTGAACAGATAGAAAGAGTGAAACTTGAAAAGCCGACGAACTTTTTCATCGATAAAAAGAGATTGAACCCCATCGAGATTAGAGAAAGATTGGTGAATATTAAAGACGAAGAATTGAGGAAGATAGGAATTAATCCGAAGACGGCGCGGCCTGAAAATTCAGTCATATCTCTGCTTCTTGTCCCTTCTGTAACGGTCAGGCCGTCGATAACTCTGGAAACTGGAGAGAGAAGTGAGGATGACTTGACTCACAAACTTAGCGACATTATAAGAGCTAACCAGCGACTCTGGGAAAACCTGAACGCAGGAGCGCCTGAAGTTATTATTGAAGATTTGTGGGACTTGCTGCAGTATCACGTTACGACATTCTTCGACAATAACATAACAAGAATTCCGCCTGCGAGACACAGGTCAGGACAACCTTTGAAGACGATAACTGAAAGAATAAAGGGGAAGGAGGGAAGAATAAGACACAACCTTGCGGGAAAGAGAGTTAATTATTCTGCGCGAACGGTTGTCAGCCCGGACCCTTATCTGAAGATTAACGAGATAGGAGTGCCTATGGAGATTTCAAAAGTGATAACGGTTTCTGAATCAGTGACGAGCACAAACATAGAAGAGATAAGGTCGATGATAAAAAACGGAGAGCAGTATCCTGGAGTGAATAACGTCATAAGAACAGATGGGAGAAGGAAGAGAGTGACCGAAGATTTGAAGGATGAGATAATGGCAGAGATACAGCCAGGTTATAAAGTCGAGAGGCACCTTAGAGACGGCGATATTGTTTTGTTTAACAGGCATCCCACTTTACACAAACAGGGGCTGATGGCGCACTATGTCAAAGTTCTGCCCGGAAGAACTTTCCGTCTTCATCCTGCCGCCGCATACCCTTACAACGCCGACTATGACGGAGATGAGATGAATATTCATAGTCCGCAGAATGAAGAGGCGCTGTCAGAGGCAAAAATTCTTCTTGACATAAAACACAATATAATTTCGTCAAAGAACAATACCAACTTAGTCGGAACGGTCGGCGACGCTGTTACCGGACTTTATTTGTTAGGAGAAGAAAATATTTCAAAGGACGAAGCAAATCAGCTTTTGTTTGCTTCTGGAACAGATGGCAAGATTAATAAAAAGGAAGTTTCCGGAAGCGAGGTTTTCCTGCAGATACTTCCAAATGGTTCGAAAATCAGCGCTCCATCGAAGCTAAGCGGAAGCAAGACATTTGGTTCTGAAGACGGAGAGATGGTAAAATTAATCGACAAGGAATTTGGAAGAGACACAACTCTTAGTTGCATCGATGCGGCTTTTCTTCTTGGAACCTCTTATTTGTCGAGGAAAGGATACACGTTATCCTTGCATGATTTGGATGTCTCTGAAAAAGTGAAAGAGATTACCAGGGAGATTATAGCTGCTGCTGAAAAGAAAACGAAAGAAATAATTGAAGCGTACAACTACGGCAAGATGGAATCAGAGCCGGGAAAGACAATTGAGCAGACAAGAGAGACAAAGATACTTCAGACTCTTAATGGTGTCAGAACCGATGTTAGTGAAATTGTGAAAAGCAGCTTCCCTGCCGACGGAAATGTGAACAAGATGATTAAATCCGGAAGCGGAGGCAGCATGCTTAATGTAACTCAGATGGGTTGCTGTGTCGGTCAGCAGTCGCTTTGGAGCAAGAGGATAAACTTTGGTTATAATGACAGAACTTTATCTTTCTTTAAGAAAGGAGATATTGGTCCCGAAGCGAGAGGATTCATAAAATCTTCTTTTGTTAACGGACTAAACCCGAGTGAATTTTTCTTCGGTGCGATAACAGGCAGAGACTCCCAAATGGATACTTCTCTTCGAACTCCTAAATCAGGATATTTGTATAGAAGATTGGTTAACGCTCTTCAGGACTTGAAAGTTGAATACGACGGAACTGTGAGAGACGCGTCGGATAATATTGTCCAGTTCCTTTATGGTTTCGACGGGAAGGATGTTGCAAAGCTCCACTTGAAAGATGATTCTGTTTCTCCGGGAGAAGCAGTCGGCGTCATCACTGCGCAATCTTTTGGGGAGGCATCGACGCAGATGGTTCTGAATGTTTTCCATCACGCAGGAGTTGCGCAAATGCAGATAACCCTGGGCTTGCCGCGATTGATAGAAATCCTCGACGCTAGAAAGCAACCTTCTACTCCGATTACTGAAATTTATCTTGACTCGTCGTTGAATAACGAGAAAGATGCGAAGACGATTGCGGAAAAGATTAAGGAAGTAAAATTGAAAGAGGTAATTTCGGAGATTAACATTGACTTTGGGAAGAACAAGATAGAAACCGCTCTGGACCCAAAGGAATTAAGAAGTGTTCACACCAACGCCCAAAAAATAGTTGAGAAATTAAAGGAAAAGAAATTCAAGACAAATCTGAACGGAAATAAAATAATTGTTGACGTTTCAGGAATGGAATTCAAGGAAATGTACAAGCTGAAAGAAAAAATGAAAGAAACAATTGTTTCAGGAATCAAGGGAATTTCTCAGGTTGTTGTCTCGAAGAAAGGGAGGGATTATGTCATCATAACAACAGGTTCAAATTTGAAAGAAGTTATCGAGATTAAAGGAGTGAACAAAGAAAAAGTTTTCTCGAATGACATCCATGACGTTAATAGTGTTTTTGGAATAGAGGCGGCAAGGCAAACAATAATCAATGAAATAAAAAATGTTATCGATACGCAGGGTCTGGACATTAACGAGAGACATTTGAAACTTATCTCCGATGCCATGACTTCGTCCGGAATCGTCAAGGGAGTTACTAGAATGGGAATAATAACTGAAAAAGCGAGCGTTCTCGCAAAGGCAACTTTTGAGACGCCTGACAAGCAATTTGTAAACGCAACAATCAAGGGAACTCAAGACGAATTAAATTCTGTGATTGAGAACATCCTGATAAATCAGCCAATTCCCGTCGGGACAGGACTTCCTGGGCTTTTGGTTAAAGTGACCGGTTCATTAGCAGGAAAACAAAAAAAGAAAAATTTATAAACTAAATTAGGAAAGTAGTAATATAAAGTTCTAAGATGGCGGTTATAGATATGAGGGCGATGAGGTACATAAACCTCCTGGATAAGATTTCTAAAGTCAAAACCCGCAGATGTTTTGTTTACAACAACTCGATTTTGTTTGCGGTGAACAGAACTGAAGTATCGAGAGCGATTGGTTCTTCTGCTTCAAACATAAAACGAATTCAGGAACATATCGGAAGGAAAGTAAGAGTCATCAAAGAAGCGAACGGGATTGCGAATGCGAAAGAATTTATTGAAGATGTTGTCGCCCCAGTGAGTTTGCGTTCTGTCGAAGTCAGAGATGGCGTGATGGTGATTGTTGCCGGGAACACGCAAAGCAAGGCGTCGTTGATAGGGAGAGACAAGCAAAGATACTTTGAGCTGAAGAGAATTGTCAACGACGTTTTTGATATGGATTTGAAAATTATTTGAAAGATTATTGCACATAACAACTTACTTTACAACAACCCCTTTCTTTAATGCCTCGCTCACTATTGAAATTCTTTTTTTTAATCTTGCAAACTCTTCAGTTGTGTAACATAGGAAATCGACGGGAATCAGTTCAATCCAATAATTATACATGCTTGATACTCTTTCAAAAAAGTTCATCTCCTTAAAATCGTCTGATACTATTATCAAATCAATGTCGCTGTCTTTATTTCCTGCGCCTTCTGCTCGGCTTCCAAAGAATATCACTTCATTTATTGAAAAATCCTTGCCTAATTTCTTAGTAAAATCTTTGATTATTTTTAGAGAGCTTTCTTTACTCACGTTATTATTTCCTCGCTGTGTTTAGTTAACTCTTCAATCTTTTCAGTTAGCTCTTCGGTGTTAATAACATCAGGATATCTTGTGTAAAGATAAGCAGGTGTTAAAAGTCGTGCATAATCTATTATATTCTTAGGAGCATTTAACTCTCTCGCCAATACCACCAAGTCATGAATTTTTGGCAACTTTTTTAGCTTTTTTATTCTCCATTTGGGTTCAATACCCCGCAGCTTGCTGCGTTTCCAAATGGAGAATTAGAGATTGCCGGTCGCGAAGCGAAAAATTTTGCGAATACCCCGCAGCTTGCTGCGAAGGAGCGAAGCGACGATGGGATCGCAAAATTTTAGGCAATCTCTTTATTGATAAGGATTTAAACGCTTTCTCTGCCGATTGCTGCAGGAAAAAAGCCCCTTCTTCCAAAAAACCATTTTTAATATTAGATTTGGCAGCTTCTAAATCACGTTCTGCTTTCTTAATCCACTCTTTATATTCGTCCATTTATAATTTTAGGAGGAGAAACTTATAAAACTATCTTTTATAGTCCACCAATTTAATCTTTCGGTTTTCTGAAGCTTCGTGAGAAGCGAAGATTAGAGAACTTCGTTCTCTTTTTTTATTGGTGGACTATTAGGGAA
>JACQLL010000032.1 GCA_016234025.1 Candidatus Pacearchaeota archaeon
AGATTAAATTGGTGGACTATATTTAAGTCAGTTGCTATACATCAATTAAAAAATTAAAAAATTAAAATAAGTTGCTTAGACGCAGGGCGTTTGCTTTCTGAAGAGATTTCCTGCAGAATCCAAGCAAGCGTATCCAGTTCCATTCCCATTCAAGCTATGAAAAGTCGCAACATTGCTAACTTCTAAATCACCATCGATATCAACCTCCTCCGAGGCATCAATAATTGAAGCAACTATTGGGCCACTAACGCTAAGCATCCCTATCATTTGCGAATCTTTTTCAACTCTTAATGTATCTTTTAAGTGTGTTGCACCGTTAACATCTAAATCATTAGCTTCAACACTATCGAAAAATCCAACTTGTCCGCTGACTTGATTCACTTCGCAAATATTATCAGCATCACAAGAATTTGCTTTTATCGGTCCGCCTTGTCCTATTGTTGTTGTGTAAGGAGCAAGAAGAACATCTTTCGCAATAGCTCCAGTCACCAAAGAGGTTACAGCAGCGACGACCAAAGCCACGATGATAGTCATCCAAATTTGTTTACCTTCCATTTGTTAAACCTCCTTTCATTTACTTCATAAGAAAAGTTTTTTGATATATATATATCGATGATTGAAATTTATTCATCAATATCTTTAAATAGTTTTTATTTTCAATCATCTTATGATAATCGATGTCCATTCTCACGCTTGGAAATATCCTGAACACTTTACTCAATCTCTAAGAGACAACTTTAAACGTGCACGCAAAGATGTAGAAGTCGATTTAACTACAAATTACCGCGACTATCTAAAAAACTCAAGCGAGAAAGTTCGAACGATTGTTTTCGGAGGCAAGGCAAGGCAAAGCGGTCTCTGGGTCGACGATGAGTACGTAGCCGATTATGTTAAACAATATCCTGAAAATTTAATCGGCTTTTTATCTCTTGACCCAACTCAAAAGAATTGGAAGGAAGAAATGAAACACGGACATCTTGAACTCGGACTAAAAGGAATAAAGCTAATGCCAATGTACGCAGGATTCAACCCAAATGATAAATCTCTGAACGCTCTCTGGGAATACGCGACAGAAAACAACTTGCCTGTCTTGCTTCACACAGGAACAAACGTAGTCCCAAATTCACAACTCGAATACACTTTCCCAAGACATATAGACGGCGTCGCTATCAGTTTTCCCGGCGTCAAAATAATAATGGCTCATCTCTCGCACCCATTTGAAAACGAATGCATTGCAGTAATAAGAAAACAGCCGAACGTTTATGCAGACGTCAGCGCCCTTCACTATCGTCCATACCAATTATACAACAGCTTGATGCTCGTTCAGGAATACTGCGTCTGGGACAAATTGCTCTTCGGAACCGACTACCCTTTCACAAATGTAAATGATTCCGTAAGAGGACTAAAAGAATTAAACGAAAAAGTCGGAGCAAAAATAAAACTCGACGAAACAGAAATTGAAAATCTCATCCACAGGGACGCATTTAGTTTATTGGGGTTAGAATGAAAATTTATATGCTAAAATCAAAAATTGGACTTTCCTTTTTCAGTAAGAAACTCTCTTAAAGTTTCAACACTTTCAAGCCAGTATTTAAAAACATGGTATTTTCTTTCATTCGTGTGGGCATCTCTCAGCCACATAGCATCAATAACAAGGTTTTCTGAAGGCAATTCGAAAGCACGGGCACGGCAATCAATTCGTTCGATTTCATTGTCGTAGAATCTTATATATTGCTTGAAGCCACAAAATAATAATTTTTGAGTTGCAAAAGCAATTCCGCCGCTAAAGCTGTCAGCATTTTTCCCTCCAACAGAAATTAAACCTTCTTCTAAAAAGGACTCAAGACCAATAAACGTATCTATCATGTCCTGAATTATTCTCAAATCCTTCTCCGGCGGCTTTCCAACTTCAGCATATAACCTCCTCGATAGCTTCTTTACTTTCGCAGAAGACATTTCACTAATTTCGCTAATCGGCCAGTCGTGTTGTCCCCAGTCATATTTCGCCATGAAATAATTTAAGTATGTTCCTATTTAAACTTTCACCAAAAATGTCCTTTCTCTTAGTAGTGAAATAAGTTTAAAACAATATAAAATAAATATTAAAATGACAAAAATAGCAACACCCATCTCACATCTTTTCGAAGACAAAGAGACAGCGTCGGAAATAATAAAAATCAGCGACTGCCTCGAGTGCCGTGACTGGGCAGTCGATTCCGATTTTCCGGGACAGGAGTTAGCTCATCTCGAAGCAACCTTGATTTGGCAATGGAGCGAGGAAGAAAAAGAATTCATCAAAGAACTAATCTCCAAAAAACCAGAACTAAAACTCTTAACTTTCCATCTAAGTTCCTGTTATCACATGCCTCCAATCAAAGAAAGAATGTTTCAGCCCGAAGGAAGATTATATTCTGAAGAAGAAATGTTAAGAAATGCAAGAGAAAACACTTCTTTTCTAAGACAATTTGCAAAATCAAAAATAATCGGAGTCGAAAACAATAACTATCTGCCAACTCCAGCGTACGACATCGTAACAGACGGCGATTTCATAAAAAAAATTGTCACGGAAAACGATCTTACTTTTCTTTTTGACATAGCGCACGCAAAAATATCCTCCCATAACCAAAGAGTGAGCTACGAAGATTATTTAGCAACCCTTCCTCTTGAGAAAGCAGTTCAGTTGCATATTTGCAAAAGCGGGCTTGACGAAAGAGGCACGGCGATAGACATTCACGAAGCTCCGGATGAAGACGTTTATAGAGAAGTCAGGCGTCTGACAGAAAATTTTCCGATTAAATACTTAACAATAGAATATTACAAAAATCCGGAGATACTAATAAAGAAAATAAAAGAGCTCGGTTCTATAAGACCCCACAAAAACTTATAAACCTCTTTACTAATAGAAACAAATGAAAAAAGTGTTGGTGACAGGAGGTGCAGGTTATATTGGTTGCGTTCTTGTAAAGAAATTACTGGAAAGAGGATATAAAGTAAAGATATTCGACAAGTTACTCTTTGGAAAAAGTCCGATAGAATCTTTGTTAGGAAATAGAAATTTTGAAATCGTTCAGGGAGACATATTAGACATAGAATCCTTCCCGAGTTTGTTCGACGGAGTAGAATCAGTAGTGCATCTTGCCGCTCTGTCTAACGACCCAAGTTGTGATTTAGATCCAAGAGACAGTTTGAAAATAAATTACGAAGCGACAAAGAGGTTAGCAGAACTATCGAAGGAAAAGAAGATTAAAAAATTTATATACGCCTCATCTTGTTCCGTTTACGGCGCCGGCTTGAACGAAAAACTTACAGAAGAGTCAAAAAAAATACCGGTCTCTGTTTACGCAGACACAAAATTAAAATCAGAAGTCGCCTTAGCCGCAATGGCTGATGAGGACTTCGCTCCGTGCTTTTTAAGGAATGCAACCGTCTTCGGTCTTTCTCCGAGAATGCGATTTGATTTGGCGGTAAACGCCATGGCAAAATACGTCGTAACTAAAAACAAAGTGCAGGTTTTCGGAGGAGGAAAGCAATGGCGCCCGTTTGTCCACGTCGAAGACGTAGCAGATGCATTCATCAAAGCACTCGAAGCGTCAATTGACAGGATAAGAGGAAACGCATTCAACGTCGGCTCAAACGAACTGAACTTTCAGATGGGAACTCTCGCAGCACTAATAAAAAAATGCTTCCCCGAAATAGAGATAGAAATAATTCAGGAAGACCCGGACAAGCGCTCATACAACGTTTGCTTCGATAAAATCACTGCCGTATTGGACTTCGAGGCAAAAAAAACAATCGAGGACGGAGTATATGAAATAGCAGCCGCACTAAAAAGAAAAACAATCGAAGACCCGGAACATATTAATTACTACAATATAAAATTATTGAAAGAAGAGGCCACAAAAAATAATTCAAAATCCTTCCTTCCTTTCGCACTCCCATTGATAGAAAAAGAAGAAGAAAGAGAGGTCATAGACACTTTATCATCCGGCTGGATAACAACTGGACCAAAGACAAAACTTTTCGAGGATTTGATGAGGAGCTACATCGGATGCAGGCACGCGATAGCTCTCAATTCCTGCACAGGAGCATTGCACTTGGCGTTAGTAGCTCTCGGCATAGGAAAAGGTGACGAAGTTATAACCTCTCCCGTAACATGGCCCTCAACAGTCAATGTAATAATTCATTCGGGAGCGACTCCAGTATTTGTTGACATAAACAAGCAAACATTAAACATGGATTTGAATAAATTAGAAGAAAAAATAAGTGAAAAGACAAAAGCAATTATTCCGGTTGACATGGCAGGACAGCCGTGCGGCTTGAGTAGAATAGTCGAAATCGCGAGAAAACATAACCTCCACATAATAGAAGACGCGGCGCACGCCATTGGCGCAGAATACAAAGGAAAAAAAATAGGAAACATAGACGGCATAACAGCGTCTTGCTTTTCATTTTATCCGATAAAAAACATAACAACAATCGAAGGCGGCTTGGTAGCGACGAACGACGACAATCTGGCAGAAAAAATAAGAATCTTAAGTTTGCACGGAATAAGCAAGGACGCATGGAAAAGATATTCCGATAAAGGAACTCCTCACTGGCAGGTAATTATGCCCGGCTGGAAATATAACATGACAGACGTTCAGGCATCTCTCGGTATACACCAGATAAAAAAACTCGACAAATTTATAGAGACAAGAGACAAGTATAAAAGAATGTACGACGAGGCATTCGGCTCAATTCACGAAATAATCTTGCCAAGAGAAATAGAGGAAATAAAACACTCGAGGCACCTTTACATAATTATGCTTGCCCTCGAGAAATTAAGAATAAACAGAGACGAATTCATTGCACTCATGAAAGAAGCAGGAATAGGCACAGGCGTCCACTTTATCTCAATGCATCTACAGCCGTACTACAGGGAAAAATTCGGTTTCAACGAAAACGATTTTCCGAATGCCAAATACATTTCAGACAGGATTGTTTCTCTTCCTCTTTATCCAAAGATGACGGAAAACGACATATCAAGAGTAATCCAAACGGTTAAAGAAATTGTAGAGAAAAACAAGACAATGGAAAATTATATAAACCTTCCAAATTCCGGACAAAGATGATTAGAAGATTATCACAGGAAGATTTAGGCAGTTTACGAAGATTATTCGAAAACTACAAAGGAGGAAAATTTTCTGTTTACAGGACAGCAACTCCCGATGTTGTTCAGTTATTATTCAACGATTTCAAAAATTATTACGAGAAAAACAGGAAAGACGTTTTTCTATACAAAGGAGAAAAGGGGAAAGGAATCGTCGCGTTAAGAAAACTGGACTGGGACACAGACATTTTCGGTTTTAATTGTTCTTCTTTAGATTATCTGATTTTTGAAGACCCTTCACATGAAGAGGCGTTTGATTCATTAACAGAACAAGCAAACGATTGGGCAAGAGACAACGCGATAAAATTCATGGTTGCAAAATTTCATCCTTCTGAAAAAAAGTTAATTGAAATGACTGAAAGGCAGTGTTTCAAAAAAATCGAAGAACTTGTAACATTAAGAAATTATTTGAATAATTTGCAGGAAGAAGAAACAAATGTCAGGAAATTCAAAAAGGAAGAGACAGACGCAATAGGAAAAATTTCTCAAAGTTCTTTTACACACACCCGTTTCATGAAGGACACTAATTTTGAAAAAGAAAAAGCGCGTGAACTAAAATATCGCTGGGCTGTTAATTGCTGTAACGGAAGAGCAGACGATGTTTTAGTAGCAGAGGTTTCAGGAGATTTGGCGGGCTTTATAACCTGCAATGCCGACGAAATTCCAGGAACAGACACAAGATATGGAGATATTCAATTAATTGCAGTCTCAGAAAATTACAGAGGAAAAGGTATTGGAGACAAGTTAGTAAAATCAGCACTTCGTTGGTTCAGGGAGAAAAACTGCGAATTCGTCGACGTCTCGACGCAATCAGACAACTCGCCCGCAATAAAACTTTACGAAAAAAACGGCTTCCAACATTCACACTCTCAAATAACAATGCACAAATGGTTATTGTAATGACACCAATCCTTGCCAATAAAACTTAAAAATAAAACTTCTTCATCTGTCTGTGGGAAACGTCGTGATAACAGGATGCAGCAGAGGAATCGGTTATGCAACCTGCAGAAAATTTAAACAGCATAAATGGTACGTGATAGGAGTAGACATCATAACTGAAAAAAACTCCTGCGACGCTTTCTTCCAATGCGATTTAGGTAATAACGAGGAATTGAAAAAAGAATTCACGCAAATATCGAGAAATTACAATGGCATAGACGCCTTGGTTAATAATGCCGGAGTAGAGTCGTCAAAAAAAATGATGGAAACAACTTTGGAGGAATGGGGCTATATGTTCAACGTTAATTTGAGAGCCCAATTTTTAACAACAAAATATCTTCGGGAAAATTTAAAGAGAGCGCATGGTGCGATAGTAAACGTCTCTTCAATCGTCGGTAAACAAACATCTTTGGAGAGCGGTGTCTATGCGACAACAAAAGGAGCGATAGGAAGTATGACGAGAGCTCTCGCTTTAGAACTCGCACCAGAGATAAGAGTGAATGCCGTTCTGCCAGGAGCAATAAACACAAACATGCTTCTCAATATGCTCCGTGAACGAACTCCTGATTTGGATGAAAAACAACTAATTGAGTCAATAGAAAAGAAACACCCTCTGGGAAGAATTGGTACGCCTTCCGAAGTCGCTAACTTAATTTATTTTTTATCGACAAATAACTCTTCTTTCATAACAGGCCAAGAATTTATAATCGACGGAGGAGTCAGCGCAATGCTAAGCAGCGCATTTTAAGGTCTAACACACGCACCAGCAACACATTCAGCGGGACATCTTCTATTTGCCGATTTAACATAACCTTCTGGATCACAATAAAATTCCAATACTTTCTTGGTGCTATAACACTCGTCTTCATAAGTCAACTTTCGATTTCTGGCATCAGTCAGAACTCTCTCTACTGTGCTTGACACATAAAGAGTATCATCAAACTTTAAATTTCCGTCGGGATCAGAACATGTATGGGCGTCTTTCTCAACATAATAAACAGCATTTGTTGTGAACTTAGGCAAAGATGCTATCACAACAACCACAAGCGCAACAGCAATAATAGCTATAATTACCCCTCTTTTCATC
>JACQLL010000033.1 GCA_016234025.1 Candidatus Pacearchaeota archaeon
AATCGCTTGGAAAAGAGAAAGCGAAACAAGTCAGCGACCTGATAGCGAGGAGCATGGCACGGGAGACGAAGACGAGACCGCAGTCAGTCGACGAATTTGTTTCAGAGATGAATGAGATTACAGGATATAGGGAGGAGAATCTGTTAGGAGAAATGCAAACACATCTCACAGAGAAAGATAAACAAATAGCTCAATTAGAAGAACAATTAAGGAAGAGCCAACATAGTGAGAGAAAAACAGAGCTTGAAGAAGCAGTCGAGACGAATGGTTTGGTTTTTGAGACGACAAAAGGGATTGGCAATGATTTAGCGAGGGCGACGAGATGGATATATGGCGTGCTAAGAGGCACTCTTGGGAATCTTTTATTTATACCAACTAGTGTCATGAGTCAGTCGGATGCAGAAGGAAACTACAACACTTTAGTTACTCGAAACAACGAAAACAGGGATTGGTCATTTCTTTCTGCATCGATAGGTATAGTTGTAGGGGCTTTTTACACCCTTCCAACTGCTATTAGTATACCCGATGATTTAGACCCAAAATATCTATACGTTCCTTGGGGGATTTTTGCCGCGACAAACGCAATTTCAGGAGCCGTAGAATTAGTAAGGCACAATTATAGAAAGGCAAGGAGCAAGAGACAAGCAGTGCTTGAGGAAACATTGAAAGAGACAGGCATGACTCTTTTAGAGTATGAAGAGAGAAAGGCAAGACATAAAAAGGTTTTGAAGATGATTAAAAAAAGTGACTTAAGTTTTCTTGTTGATGACAACAAATTTAGAAATTATGAAGAAACAAAACAAGAAGGTATAAGAGTTTTTGAACAAAGATTTGGCTCTGGAATAAGAACAGAACAAGAGACCTACAAATTTTTCATTGAGAACGGGATGGCTTATGATAAAAATTCTGCAGAGAAAACTATCGATTACTTAAACAGAAAAAGAGGAATTCTATACCTTGAAGAATGTATTTGTAGTGGCAACACAGGAAAAGATGTTTATTTACGACTTGAGGAATTAAAGAATGGTAAAGATAGAGGTTTTAAGCTTATAAGGATAACTAATTTTTGGTGTGATGATATTTAATTAAACCTCAATAAAAATTAAAAACTCTCTTTATTTATTTGTCTGATGAGGTATGAAGATGCGCCGGATTTGAAAGAGAGGATGAACGAGATTGCGAAGATGCTGGAGATGAGACATCTTTATTTAGACAGGGTCGAGTGTCTGCGGAGTTTTGGTTCGTCTTCGCGGAGGACGATTGCGAGATGTCATGCGCTTGGGAAGCTGATGCAGAGAGCGATGAAAACAAAAGCATTTTATGCGATTGAGTTTCTGGAAAGATTCGATAAGTTGAGCAAGAAGGAACAGGACAAAGTTATAATTCATGAGCTTATGCATATTCCGAGAACTTTCGGAGGAGGTTTTAGACATCATGATTTTGTTTGTGAGAGAAATGTGGAGTTATTACATGAGAGGTTTGAGAGTTTGAAGAAGAACAAGTTTTCTTATGACTTGTAGTTTTATTCCGTCACCTTCTCCCTCACCAAATTAGCCAAAATCTTTAGAGTGGGAACGAGAAAGATTTTGTGAATGCGTGCGAGATAAATTGCTTAAGATGGATTTTAAAAATAAATAATTTGGGTTTATTACATTTATTTATCGTTGATATTCTTCTGTGAAGCTTTACTAATTCGCTTCGCTCGTGGTACATGCCGATATTGACTTGTTAAATGTGTAGGAGAAATGCTTATAAATAAGTTTTCTTATCTTTATTTGATAAAAAGAGAGGTTGTCCTACACTTGGTTCACAAGAAATACACGTACAAAAATGGAAAGCGATACGGCCCTTATTTATATGAAAATAAACGTGTAGGAGAAAAAATTATAACTACTTATCTTGGAACTGAAAAAGATAAGAGAGTTTCGAAGAAAGTTTTTTATTCAGTTTTGTTTGGAATTTTATTTTTGTCCTTGATTATCTTGTTTTTTAAATTCGGTTCTCCTACAGGAAAAGTTTCTTTGGATGTCAAGTCGAGTTATGAAGCTGGAGAGAACATAACAGGTAGCTTGATTTTTAACTTAAGGCAAGGTGAATTAATTCCAAAAGATTCTTTGGTCGTTGTTAAACTTGGCAGTGTTGAGAAAGAATTTTTGCTATCCGAATTGATTTCTGATGAGTTGGTCGAGGGAGAGTTTTATGCAGAAGGAGTTTCTATTTCAGGAAGTGGGCAGGGATTTGGTTCAATCGGAGAAAGAGAATCTTTTCCTGAAGTTGATTTTAAGTTGTCTATCATTGAGTCCGTGAAGAGTTCGGAGGAGATTAATGTCGCGGGGGGCGCTGGCGGAGGAGGCAAGGAAGCAGAAACTGATTCAGGAGAGGAAATACCCACCGAACCTGCCGACGAGGAGTCTGGTTCTGGAGCGACTACTAATGATGAAACTGAAACAGGAACCTCAACAGAAAATCAGGAAACTGATAATGAAGGAACACAAACTTCTGAAGAAGCGGAAAATTCTCAATTAAGTAGTGAAACTTCTTCTTCCGGTTCTGAAAATTCCGCAGGCACGGAGACAACCTCTGAAACCTCTTCTGATTCAGGCGGAGACAGCACGGCTGCCAGTTCAGGAGTAACCGGCTCGGCAGTTTCCGAATCCGAATTTGTTATCGACGGCAAGGTTCGTTCAGGAGAAGAATTTTCTTACAACTTGGAGGAAGGACAAACTGTTGAGTTAGTAGAAGGAAGTGTTAGTTCAGGAAATAACTCATTAGGAGAAGACGTTTTAATCTTGTCGATAGGAGATAATTTGGCGAAAGTTACCACAGAATATTCTGAAATCGAGAAGGGATTTGGTGAGGATTTTCTTGGCGATGAAGTTTTGAAAATGGAATCGAATTTAGATAACTTTGTTTTAACGGCGGCTGATAGTTCGGAGCTTGAGATTAGCTTGGTTTATCAGAGTGTGGAAATCGTGAAGGTCTCGAAAACTATCAACGTTGAGGAAGCACAATCGTTGGAAGGCAACGAAAGTGTTGAACTTGTTGATTTGAATAATGAAACTTTAATTTTAAATGAAACGGCGGAAAAAATTCCCGAGATTAATGTTAGTGTCTTTACAAACACGAGTGCGCGAATTGTTCTTGGACAACCTGTTAAGTGGACTAAAAAAATAGATGTCCAGGGTCCTGCAAATTTGACAATTGAACTTCCTGAAGATGCAGAAAATGTCACGATTAAAAAAATCAAGAAGTTAGAGAAAACAGATGAAGATGAAGTTGAGGAAACAAAGGAAACTATTGAGGAGCCAGGAAATTTGACAGAGCAAACTGAAACATCTAATAATGAGACAGGAAAGCAAGCCGAGAACCAAGGCATAGGAACTGTTCAGGAAGAAGAGAACCCGCCAACTGAAACGATAGTCGGGGAGATAAATATTGATTCTAATGATGTTATAACCGGGCAGGTTAGTGCGGAAATTGAGTTAGGTAGAGAGTCCAAGATAACGCAATGGCTTAAAAAAATATTTAGAGTTACCGGCTTGGCTGTTTCTAATTCGACGGAAGAGAACGTCAAGGAAATCAGCGTTGAGGTTAATGAAACAGATGAGAGCGTCGAGATTGTTTACGAAACGCCTGCTCCTTATTCTGTCGAGGAGGAAACAGAGAACGGAAAAGTAGTGAGAGTTTTTGGACCTGACAGCGTTCATTATGAGAATGTTTTGGCTTTTACGACGCTAAGAGAGGAGCTGGAAATCAGGGAGCCGTCGATAATTAGAATTTATTGGGCGGAAAATTTAACTTATCTTCCTGTTGAAAACGTTTCGGATTTAGACGCGAACGGAATTTACGATTATGTTGAGTGGAGTGTGCAGTCTTTGAGCAATCAGACATTTGAGATAATTTTGATTACGAAAGCGGAACATTTGGATGAAAACAGAACACTAATTTCTGATATTTATAGCGAGGTTAAGGAACTTGATGGAAATTGGTCTGAGCCGATTTACCACAATCAATATGTGAGAGTTACTTTTGAGCAGAATCTAACAAAAGATAAAGACATAACTGTTTATGCGCGCGCTTCATGTGCAAGTAATTCAAGTGTTTTGATTAATGACCATGAAGTGTCGTGCGAGATTTATCAGAAGAAGACAAGGATTGATGAAATTCGGAGGGAATTAAAATGAGTGAAATACAAAAAGTTTATAAACATGATGAAATTATAAATAATATTCAAGTCCCCGGTATGACTCTCAAGGGAAATGCCGGGCTTCCTATTTCTTCTGAAAGAGTTATCAGAAAAAAGGCAATTTTTTTCGTTGATGCTAATAATTGGTATCACAATATCAAATTATTATTTAAGCCGAGCAATATTTCTATAGTTAAAGTTTCTAATTTAATTTGCAGGAATCTTAATTTTAATTTGAGAGAGATTAGATGGTATGCTTCTATTCCAGATATTGCAGACGGAGAGAAAGAATATTTCGAGCATATGCATTTTCTAAATACTTTGGAGAAAGAAGGAGTAAAAGTGATAACAAGGAAACTTCAAAGACTCGCTAATAAAGAGATATTAAAGAAAAAGAGGAATATGATTGATAATTTAGATTTGTGCAAGAACTGCAGGCAGATTATAGAAGCAAGTTTCTTAGATTTGGCAGATATTAAAAGAAAGGAAAAGGGAATTGATGTTTGGGTTGCTATTGATATGATTAAGAAATCTATAGTTGATAATGAATGTGATGTTTGTATTCTTATCTCTGGTGATGCCGATTTTGTTCCCGCAGTTAATTTAATCAAAGAGGCAGGAAAAAAAGTTCTGAGCGCGTTTGTTCCATTTGGCTATTCTTCTGAATTGAGAAAAAGCACAGAATATTTTGTCATAAGAAAAGAAACGCTGACTAAATGTTTTAGAGACTATGAGAAGAAAAAGGAGAAAAGAAATGAAAAGAAAAAATAAGTTAAATAAAAAAGGCACAAATAGAAAATTATTGCTAATTGGAATTTTATTGTTAGTAACTTTAATATCTGTTATATCCGCTTTAACTGATGATGAAACACAGGCATTTCAAGATGAATTAAGCAGGTTAGAATTGGATTTAACTAACAACGGATACGATTGGCTGATTAATTATTCTGTTAGTTATCCTAAAATAGAAGTTTATAGGAAGAATGATAGCAACTTATTAGCAACTTTTGACGAGATATCTGGAGAAGGATTTTATAAAATATTTTTAACAAACTTATCTGATAATGAAAGTTTAGATACTTTTGACTTGAGAGTTTTGAATTTGGACGGCGAGGGTCTGGCGTTTTTGGAGTTTGATTATATCGTTGACCCTAAAGTTATCATTCAGAATGTCGGAGATCAAGGGAACTTGTTTAATGTTACATCTGAAAAGAACAACTTTACACATTTGTCAGTGAGCAATGTTTCTATAGGAAACATAAACTCTTCAAATGTTTTGGTTTATTATCCTTTTGAACCAAACATAGATACGACTGCCTATGATTATTCCAAGAACAATAACGACGGTCCATTTGAGAACGGAGCTTTTTATTCTAATAGTGGGACTTTTGGGGGAGCAGCTGAATTTCGAGATGATGGTTCTAGAATTAATGTTCCTGATGTAGTTGATGGATTGAATGATATGACTGTTGCTATGTGGGTTAAGCCGAGCTATGCAGATGAGATCACTACTAATAAAATACTTTTAGACCAGCAAGGTACAGGAAGTGATACTATTGTTATTTTAAGGATAACAAATGAAGTTTATAGACTAACTCTCTTTAATGGCACACAAGCAAGTATAACTATTAATAGCGGAGCTTATTTAGACACTGATTGGCATCACCTTGTTGCAACCTATGATGGAAGCAGTGCAATTTTTTATGTTGACGGAGGCTCCGCAGGTAGCGCGCTTCTTGGAGGGGTTATAGAGCCAAGTCCGGGAAACGACTTATACATAAGCACTAATACAGCAAGCCAATCATTTAACGGAACAATAGACGAGTTTATGATATTGAACAAGAGTTTGAATTCAAGCGAGGTTTCTAGTTTGTTTGGGAATCAGTCGTCGAGATTTTTCCCAAGCGGAGAACAGATATTTAATAACATAAATGTTTCCGGAGACGGAACTGAAAACAGGGTAAATCTAACAATAAACTCGACGACTCTTTTTGGCTCCAAGATTAATGTCTCTGTCGGAGATTCTTCTGCAGCAGCATATTCTTATGGAAGCGAATATGCGTTTACGAATAATTTTGTAAGCAATATAAATGTTTCCACTCCGAACAATATTTCTTTGAGGTTTGTTTTTTATTCTGGTGATACACTTGCCAATTCTTTTTATTCTCCTGTCTTGCAGAATAATGTTACTATAGACAGCTATACGAATACCGCCAGCGGAGATTCTGTTTCGCCGCTTGTTAAGATAATTTCTCCTGCTAATACAACTTATGCTTCTTTGCCGATTGTCTTTAACATATCTGCTAATGAGAACAGCACGGCGCTTTATAGTTTAAACGGGGCTCCGAATATATCGATGACGATAAACTCTTCCGGAACAGGATTCTGGGCGACGAATGATTCGATTGCCGACGGAAGCTATCTTGTTAATTATTTTGTCAACGACACGAGTAATAATCAGAACAACTCAAAGAAGGTTGCTTTCGGTGTGGACACTTCTATTCCTTCTGTTATCTTAAGCGCTCCTGCAAATAACTCCAATTTCAGAGTCGGTGTTTTCAATATTACACTTAATGAGACGGTTTTAGACCCTAATGGAAATTCTGTTTTGAAAGCATTCATCTACGGAGTTAATTTCTCGTCGACCGGAAAGTTTTACAAACACGGCCTGCTTTATCAGCAGATTGATGTTTCGCCTGGAAGCAATTTTACTTACAACTGGACTTCGCCTGTGACTGTTCCTGATAAGTCGGTTGTTTATCTTTTACATTTGGATAATAATTCCCGTTATGACGAAAATGACTCTTTTGTTTACGACTTCAGCGATTACAACAGGAACAACGGAACAGCGTCGGGAAACGCATTTCCAAACATGAGCGGAGGCAAGTTCGGGGGGGGTTGGGAGTTTGATGGCAACGGAGATTACATAACGATTACCGACGGAGGAACAGAGCTTGATTTCGACGACTTAGGTTCTTATACATGGACGATGTGGGCCAAGGTTGATTCTTTATCTGCTGATAATTATTTATTGACTAAGGACCCTGGCGGAGTTTCGACCGATGGTTTTATTATCGCTACTAATACAAGCGGACAAGTCATCTTGGGAAAGAACAGCGGGGGCAGTTTGGATGCGGAAGTTGCGACGAGTAAAGCAGTTGGTATTGGAAGCTGGAATCATCTTGCGGTTGTTTTCAATACAGAGTCGAACGTCAGCATTTATATCAACGGAGTGGTTAATGCAAGTTCGAGCGGAGCATTCGACGACAATACTGCTACAAATATACTAATAGGGAGGACAAGCACCAGTGCATTAGACGGCGGAATGGATGAGGTTGCTTTCTGGAATCGAACATTGAGTTGGGTAGAGATTAATGATTTGTATAGACTAAACGCAGACAGATATTTTTGGAAGGTCAATGTGAGCGATTTCGCTGGGAATAATAATGAGTCAGGCGTTCTCGATATTGTTGTCAGGGAGGAGCATCTGAAAGTTAAGCTTTCTACAGACTGTCCTTCTCTTTTGAATGATGCTAAGAAATTGAACTTTGGATACGCATGCTCTGACGCAGGTTATCCTACTTGCTTGGGTCTGAACACTGATTTGAATGTTACTTCCGGAAATGTTTTGAGTTTGAATTCAAGTTGCGAATTATTCTTTAATGTCAGCTCTGACAGAGGATACTCTTTGTATTTAGACGGACAATTAAATACCACAGGGGCTAATATAACTTCAGTAAATTCTTCTGATAAGTTTAATTTTGCAGCGTTCTCTCTTAATCCTCTTCCGAGCACCAGTGGAAATATCAGTTTTGCTAATTTTGTTCAACAGACAAATGTGACAGACAGCAGAATAAACTTCGATACGGTGGATATCGAAGGAAAATTGGTTTTACTAAACTCATCAAATCTAATTTCTTACACAATCGACGGGGGTTCGTTGGAGAGGAAGTTTAGATTGAATACGACGATTTACTCTCAAGGTGCGGTGGTTACCGGAGCAAATGTTACGGCGAGGAATGTCAGCACCACGAAGGTATTTTCTTTGTCGAGCGATTCGGAGGGCTCTGTGCATTACAATCTGACGCAGTATACCGACTCTGGCTCCGGAAAAACTTATTGGAACGATTATATCATAAACGTAACAAAGTCGACATTCAGGGAAAACAGCACAACATTAAACATAACCTCTGATAAGAATTTGCCGATTAGCATTGAAGCTTTTATACTTATAGAAGTCACTTCGACAGAGACGTTGCATGATATATTTACTAGAGTAAACGACCCTGGAGTTTTCGGTAATCTGTCGAATGTAAACAATCCTTGCAGATATGCAGCGAGGGCAAGCATTAATATAACTGCTGGAAAACTTGTTATGGAAGGTTGCACGTTGGAGGTTAATGGTACAACTAATGGGGAGTTTTATATAGAAGTTAAGAACATTTTAAGAGCCAATAATTCTAATTTTACATGGTCATCTAATCAAAAAAGGTATATATTTTATACGGATCCTGGTTCTTCAACCATATTAAAAAACTCTTACATTTCTAGAACCGGGGATACTGCAAGTATTGGTAGAAGAGGCCTTTTCATTAATTCAAACAATATAACTTTTGATAATAATACTGTTAGTCATGCCTACGATGCAAACGTTGAGGTTTTGGCTAACGGAATCGAACTTAGAAATTCGAGGTTTATAGGGCCTGCTTCTACAGATACAAACTACAACGTTTTCATCGAGGGAAATGATAGTAAGCTTATTGATTCTAACCTTTCCGGAGCCCTTCTTTCTGATATAGTTGTTCAAGCGAAGAATAATCTTAGTGTTTTGAATTCTAGTTTTAGTTCGTTTAGCGTCCAGCCGGGCGGCTTTTTGTTCAGGCAGTGGTATGTAGAGGGATTGGTCAGGGACAGTTCCGGCAATCTAATTTCAGGGGCGTCTGTGAAGTTTAATAATGTTACAGGTGTTTTGTTGTTCACGGCAACGGCGAATTCTTCTGGTTATATAGACAAACAGAATGTAACCCAGTATATACTTAATGGTTCTGGTAGAATTTATCTGACTAACTACACGATAAATGCGAGCCAGATTGGTTATGGGGAGGAGTCGCAGTCGTGGAATGTGACTTCGAGTTTGTTCTTGAATTTCTCGACTTTAACGGGAGCTACTTCTTCTACTATTTTAAATGCCCCTGTTAATAATACTATATTTAACTTGGATGTCTTCGATATAATTTTAAATGCCAGCGTTTTTGATACAAATGAGGATCAGATAGACGCATTCATCTACGGAGTTAATTTCTCGTCGACCGGAAAGTTTTACAAACACGGCCTGCTTTATC
>JACQLL010000028.1 GCA_016234025.1 Candidatus Pacearchaeota archaeon
GTTAATCACTTCAAATTGATAGCTCGTAGGAGAACTCGAAATCAAAGCAGTTGCCCTAATGGCTCCATGGCTAAACTTGAAGGAGTTAGAAACTTTTTCAATCTCTTCTAAAATAATCTCTCCTGGACGGTAGACCTTCAGCAAATCAGAACGCCCGGACTCATTTTCTCCCGGTGCCTTACCGACAAAATAATATTCAGGGTCGCCCTGCAAGAATCCGTCGTCAAACCAGTCAGGCCTCCAAGCAATAAAAGAAATCCCTTCTTTTCCAATGCTCACGTTCAACGACTTATAAAAAACAGCTCTGCTGAATTCCTCGTGTTCATAAATTTTAAGTTCGACTTCCCCGCTTCCACAAATTTCATTTCCCCCCATGACCAGCAAAACTCTCTCCCCGTCGGTTCTTTTATTTTCCCAGCCAATAGCAGAAGAAATCTCGCTGCCACTTTCATTCAACCACTGCGGATTTGACAACAAGCATCTTTCATTTTCTTCAGGAGCAGGATTCTCTTCAGCAGGTTCTTCCGGAATCGAAGGCGGTTCCTCCGTCGGCGGTTCTTCCGAAGGATTCTCCTCAACAGGCGTCTCTTCTTCACTAGGCATTTCTTCTTGCGAAGGAGGAGCAGGTTCAGAGCCTTTTATATAAACAGGTACAGAATATCTGCCGAAAACAATCCGCTTAATCTGAATCCCTTCAATTCCTGAAATAGAAAAATCAACATTATTAACTCCGGGACGCAGAGCTATATTTCTTTCCGAAGGAAAATCGCTTTCTATTGTTATCGAAGAGTCCCCATAAAGATTGGCAGTTATCCTAAAATTCTTCGTCGTGAAAACGACTCCCGGAGAAATTGAATAATCTATTTTATCACCCTGAACTAAAAAATTTTTTTTATAGTCAACTATTTGAAGACCTCCATTAACAACGCTAATAACATCTTCAATCTTCAAGCTGTAACTCCCCGGGTTTTGAGGCAGAGTCATCCATAAATAATATCTGTCGCCAAGCTTTTTTATATCATAATCAACTCCTGCAGGAATATATCCGTTTCTAAGAAGTTTAACCTGTTCGCGTGTTATCGTTCCGGAGACATCGTTAGAAAATTCCAGAATCATCGTTTCAGAAGGGCGATAACTTTCTTTTATATCTGTCGAAACCGCCAAAGCCCAGGGCATACATAGCACGAAAATTACAAAAACAAAGCACACTCTTCTCATACTTTAAATAAACTTTTCTCTTATATAAATTATTCCAATTTGGGCTTAATGTAGAGTACTCGCGTCGGCCAAATGGGAATTAAAGATTTCCATCTTGGAAATCTCTTTATTTCTTTTTAGCTCTCTTTTCAGGTTCCTTTTTCTGAAAAAGGAGGGGTGCCGATTTCTTGAGCTCATTAATCAACGTCTCTCTTTCAACAAGCACATTTTTCGTAATAGCGTCATATTCGTGCAACCTCTGAATTAGTTTGTTCCCAATATCATTCAACTGCACATTTGAAATAGCAAAAGAAGGAGGGCTCACAATGTCGATATTAGAAGGCATATAAGCAAACAAAACTCCAAGATAATTTTCGATCGACGCAAATTCAACCTCAAGTTCTGAAAATGTCGTGAATAAATCTTTAGATTTTTCAACAGGGATCGGTTCATGAATCTTCTTGCTAATAAGCTTAACCCCTCTTTCAGCGCCGAGTTTATCGACCAGCTCCTCAAGAGCTTTCTTTACGTGTTCCTTTGGTCTTCCGAGAATTTCCAAAACAAGCGTCGCCGCAATATTCGACATTTTTATCAATAGAAAGGGCAGGTTTTAAAGTTATTGCCTTTCAAATCCTCCTCAACCCAAGCAGCACAATTATTAAAATCAACAAACTGCCAAATCCATATAATAACCATCTTCTTTCTTTTCCTTGTTTGGTTTCAAATACTTCAGAAGATTCCTCATTTTGAACAGGAGAATTAAGAACTATCTTCTCTTCTATCTTCGGAGAAACTTTTTTCTCTTCAATTTTTTCCGTAGGTTCATCATAAGCAATCGGTTCTTCAGAAGAGTCATCTTCCTCTTCAATAGTTTCTTCTTCAGGCAGAATCTCTTCGTCTTGAACAACCTCTCCCTTTAAAACCTCAATGGAATTGCAAACCTCTTCGAAATTTCCCCCGGACGATTTTCTCAATCTCGCGCAAATATTTGTCTCGCCGACAAAATGCGAAATAATCCTGAATTGCGTCGTGTCAGGAAAAACTCCGTTCAGATAAAAATGAGGACTCTTCCAGTTCTGCCCGTCAAATATTTCCGAGAACTCTTTCACCGGCTCATGCACAAAAACCTTAACGTCATAACTTTCCGCGATATTTTCATTGCTTAAAATCGAAACATCAAACTCTTCCTCCGAGTTCACAGAATTAGGAGATATCAATTCAAATTCCAAAGCAGAAACAATTGGAAAAATTAAAAGTGAAATGAAAACAATCCATAAAATTTCAGTATCCATAAAACTCATAATGGGCTATTCTCCTCTCCGAGTCAAAAAGGTAAAAAGAGTCCCGGTTATTGTTCCAGACATTCTGGCTGCTTCCCCAAAATAAATTGTTTCTTTCATCTTCTCCGGACTCTGTATTAAGGTTTACCTCGTCAAAAATAATGTCCCTAAATTTATATTCTTTTCTGCTTTCGTCTTTAACCACCCAATCTTTAAAATTAATCTCTCCGCACGAACTCTTAATCAAAACTACTTCTTCCTCGGGATCTATCTCACTATAAAAACATCCGAAGAATCTCGAGTGTTCCCAGATTCCAAGGCCATTTTCAATTGCCTCCCTTTCCGCCTCCGCAAATATCTCCTTTTCACTTTCATCCACCAAAAATTTCGTGGCAAGCCCGAGCTCAACTATTTTCAGATTAATATATTCAGGAGAATAAACTCTCGCCAAACTCCTGCCGTATTTTTCTTCTCCCAAAATTTCAAGCTCTAAACTTTTATTTTCAAATTTTGCCAAAAATTCTTTCGCTTCTTCATAACCTTTGACATTTTTTTCAGGAGTGTTGATATTAAGCATACGGACGGTGGCCCCTTCATCGGTTACAAAAGTATCTCCATCAATCACTCTTTCCACAGCGACGCGCTCTCTTCCGCTTTCTCCGATATTTGAAAAAAGATAAACATTACTCGCTGTTAAAATAGTAATAAAAACCGACAATAAAAAGGCGTATCTCTTTTCCATTTAAATCTTTAACACATGTTTCTCGCAGATCAATGAATCGTAAAACTTCCTTAAATTTTCTTTGTCCAAGACAAAAGTCGAAGTGTTTTCATTAGGATGAAAACCCGAGCTCTCGGCAAGCCAGACTTCCTCATCGATTATTAAAACAATTTTTTCATTTCTTATAGCGGCAAAAATAGAAACCGCTCCCGGATAAACTTCTAACCCTCTTTTCAATTCTTCCTCCGACGCAAAATTAAGTTTCTTAACCTCAAACTTTTTTCTTAAAATTTTAGTATCCAATCTTTTATCTCCACGCATTCCAACAAGATAAAATTTTCCACGACTATCTTTCAAAAACAGCGTCTTGCAATGCATCCCTGGAATTTTCTTTTTCAACTTTCTCGCCTCAACAAAGCTAAAAACCGGAGGATGCCGATATTCCTTGTACTCTATCTTATATTTTTCAAGATAACTCTTAAGCTCTTTGTCCATCCTAAAATTAAGAAAAGCCTTATATAATAATTTGCTTCTCCTTCGGTACGAAGCTGATTGTCTACACAACCGCTAAATCTTAAGTCGAGCGCAAACAAACAATTATAAAACCTGCCTTCTCTTTCTTTATATGGAGAAACAACATTTCAAAGAATACGACTTCATAATCATCGGCGCAGGAGTGACGGGCCTCGCCGCTGCAATGTATGGTGCGCGACTCGGTCTGAAAACGCTCGCCCTCGGAGCGTCGCACGGCTCCGAACTTCCAGTCGGAGGAGTCATAACAACAACAAACGTCGTCGAAAACTACCCAGGATTCATCCGTCTGACAGGAACAGAACTCGCAGAGCATCTCGAAAAACACGCCAAGGATTACGATTTAGTCGAGATAAAAGAAGAAAAGGTAAACTCAATAGAAAAAACAAAGCAAGGTTTCAAAGTTAAAACAGAAAAAAACGAATTTTCAGGAAAGACAATTTTATTTGCAACAGGAACAAAATGGAGAAAACTTCCGGAAGAAATTAAGGGAAGCCGCGAGTTCGAGGGCAGAGGAATAAACTTCTGCGCGCTTTGCGACGCTCCTCTTTTCAAAAACAAAATCGTCGCAGTCATCGGCGGCTCTGACTCTGCCGCAAAGGACTCTCTCCTTCTTGCAGAACACGCAAAAAAGGTCTATATAATCTACCGCGGAGAACAGATTCATCCCGAGCCGATTAACCTTTCCCGGGTTAAAGCAAACAAAAAAATAGAAATAATAAACAACACAAATCTCAAGGAAATAAAAGGCGACAAATTCGTCAAGTCACTAATCCTCGACAAACCGCACAACGGAAAAAATGAGCTAACTCTCGATGGCATATTCGTCGCAATCGGTCACATCATTCTCTCCGATTTGGCAAAACCTCTCGGCGTAAAATTAAACAAAGCAGGAGAAATAATAATCGACCATAAAACTTCAGAGACAAACGTCGGCGGAGTTTATGCAGCCGGCGACGTCGCAGACAAGCCATTCAAGCAGGCAATAACCGGCGTCGCAGAAGGATGCACTGCTGCTTACTCGGCATACGAATACATAACCTCGCAAAGAATAGAAAGCAGCTAACGCAATAGTTTTTTAAAGAAAGATGCTCATTTAACTAAATGAAAAGAGGACTATCTCCTGTAATAGCAACCGTTCTTTTAGTATCTCTTGGTCTGATTCTCGCAATAGCTATCTTTTTCTGGGCGCGAAGTTTCATCGGTGACTCAATTGTCAAAGGGGAGAGAGATATCAAGCAGTCCTGTGAAAAGGTCTTCTTTCAGGCAGATGCATACAACGGCGAACTACACGTCGAAAACTTAGGAAGTGTTCCTATCAGGGGATTCGAACTAAGTAAAAAACAAATAATCGGGGAGATAACAAAAATAGCAGAACTCGAGGAAGGAACAATCTCCGCAGGCCAGACAGCAACCATTGAACTGCCTCAAGGAGTAAGCTCCGGAGACACGGTGATTGTCGTGCCGATACTCTTGGGAGAAACCGAAACAACAAAAAAAGCCTACATCTGCGACAAAGAAAACGGAAATGAAATACTCGTCGAATAAAATCAAAAAAAAAGCACTCTCATCAGTAGTTGCAACAATACTTTTAGTTATGCTTACAATAATTGCAGTAGCGATAATCGCAGGATTCATAATCCCATTTGTTTCAGACAGTCTGAATGAAGGAACAGAATGTGTTGATTATACAAACTATTTCATATTCGAAGACGAATTCGGATATAACTGCTACAGCCAGGTAGACGGCGAAAATTTCTACGCAATCTCCGTCGGCGTTTCATCTGCTAAATCGGAATCAGAAGAAAAAATAAAAGGATTCAAATTAGCTTTCCAAAAAACAGGAGGTTCAGAAGTAGCAGACGTTCTCGAAGGTGAGCCGACTTCAGGCGAACTCGGAGGAATAAGAATGCTTGATTCTGCAAAGCCAATAATAGAAATTCCAAAAGGAAGAGAAGTAAGAACCTACGTCTACAGAACAACTGAAACGTTCGAGTCAGTAGGAATTTCTCCCATTCTAAAATCAGGACGGCTATGTGACCAAACAGACAAAATAAGAGTATCTTTCGAAATATGCGAGAATCCTATCGATGTCTAAAATGAAAAATAAAATTGCGCAGGTCTGGGTAGAAACCGTTATTTACACTTTAATCGGACTGACTTTAATCAGCGTCGTGCTTGCAATCATAATGCCGAAGATAACAGAATCAAAAGACAGAATCCTCGTCGAACAAACAATAAATTCTCTCAACGTTTTAGACGACAAAATAACGGAAGTGATAGACAGAGGTCCAGGAAACGTCAGGACGATTTCCGCTTTCAGAATGAAGGAAGGAGAGCTCTATATAAATGCCACGGGCGACTCCATATCATTTTTAATAAAAAATTTAAGAAAACCTTATTCAGAGCCCGGGATTCCGATTGATATAGGAAGAGTAACATTAATCTCGAGAGAAGAGCAAAAGTCAAGCTCTGTAACACTTGTTCTCGATTATAGCCCTATAGCAAACATCACATACGGCGGAGAAGAAATAACAAAAAAACTAACTGCAGCAAGCGTGCCATACAGTTTTTCAATCGAGAATCTGGGAACATTGGAAGACAGTTCATTATTTGTAATTAACATAAAAGAAACCTCTGGCAATGCGTGATATATAACCTTACTAATACCTTTTTCAACAGCGTCTTGAAAATACAAACTTTTATATACCCCTTCGCAAGTGTTTTTTTATGACAGACGTCGAAGTTATGTGCGAAGAAGGCGGCTTGAGAGAACGGGAGAGTTCTTCTTTCGATCCCGAAAGTTGTGTTGTTTACCGGCCGAAAA
>JACQLL010000035.1 GCA_016234025.1 Candidatus Pacearchaeota archaeon
GGTAAATGCGTTCCTACTGCACAAACAAGGGAAGTAGAGTTTGATGTGAAAGATTCTTCGACTAATGCATATATTTATGGAGCGACTGTTCAATTTAAGCAAGATGGAGTTATTAAAGCGACAGCTGATACAAGCCAGGGAGGAAACGCCTACGCAACTTTGAATGTTGGTCAGAGTTACACTGTAACAGTCACTAAATCTGGCTATGAAACTAAAACAAGCGTTGCTCAAACTGTTCCCGAAGGGTTGGGAAGATATGACATGGGAGGTTTGTCTTTAACGCCTATATCTACCACAGATACACGTGATATCATTATTCATGTTGTGAGAGAGAACAACTTTGCTTTGGAGGAAGCAAGTGTTAAGATAGAAAAACTTGAAAATGGAAACTATGTTTATGTTGAGACGAAAACAACAGGAGATAATGGAAAAACACCAACCATAATTCTTAGAGAAAACTCACAATATAAGTTTACTATTACAAAAAACGGTTATGGCAGTTTAACTAAAAGCGTTACGATACCTGCAGGAGATTCCGCATACACTTATGGTCCATATAGTTTAACAGCTACAGGAAGTTTTGTATCTCTTTCAGTGAAAGACGAATTTACTGAAGAATATATCGGGGGTGCGATTGTCAAATTCAGAAAAGATTCTACTAACGGAATAATTAGTTCAACCACGATAACCGATTCAAACGGAGAGACCACAAGCGGGAACTTGGAAACAGGGCATGTCTATTATTTAGAAATTTCCAAGGAAGATTATGAAACTGAAACATTTAATATCGGGATGGTTAGTGTTGGCACTTCAGATAAAGGAGTTTATACTTTAAACTCTGCCTTGTATAGCGAATGCGAAGATTCAGACAGTAATTTAGGAGGTTACCAAGATTCAGAAAAATTAACTCCAGGGCATATTACTAATTCTGATGGTGAGATATTCAAGGATCATTGCCAGAGTCCTTCTCATGTTGTAGAAACATATTGTCGTGAGGATGGAATCCAATCAGCGACGCAAACCATCTCATGCGGAGAGGGTTACTACTGCGATGAAAACTCTAACGGAGAAGGTTATTGCAAAGAAAGAGACGAAGAAGGAGAGCCAAATGATGACTTTGAATATGCTAGTTTAAAGGATTCTCTTCAGAGTTTAACTGCAAAAATAAACAACATGAATGACGTGGATGTATTCAAAATAAACCGAGTTTTTTCTGTAGGAGAAAAAATAAAACTTGAAGCATCTCCTATTAGTAATACTGAAGCCGACATTACAGCAGCGGTTTTTGATGAAGATGAAGATGTTTTGTATGCTAATGACGACAGGAGTTTTTATGGTGGTTTAAGAGATCCATTTATTGAGTTTACTTTACGAGAAAACCATGATTACTTGTATTTCGCTATAGCTAACTCACCAAGAAGCAAAGTTTCCGATTACGATTATTTAAGCACCGCTAGTTTTTCAAATATCGGAGAAAGAGACGTTGATGAAAATTTGCAGAGGATTTTGCTTGACTTTGATGGAGCGCGAGGCATAAGGATTGCTCAAAGACCTGCAGTAGATGTCCCACGCTTACAAGATTCTATTTTTCTGAACGAAGAATATCCCGGGCAGATTGATGAAATAAAAAATCTAATAGTAGAAAAAGTGAAAGAAAGCTATGCTGATTATAATGTAGAAATTTACACAACAGACGGAGAAATCCCGACAACTCCTTATACTACGGTATATTTTGGTACTTACGATCCTAAATCGCTTGGAGTTTCTGATAATATTGATGCGTTTAATCTTGCCAAAAAACAGAACGCCATTGTATTCATTGAAACTTTTGGCGCTTTTGAATCATTAAACCCCTCCGTAGAAGAGATTACATATGCTATTTCTAACACTGCTTCTCACGAAATAGGTCACCTTCTTGGACTTTATCATACTAAAGACCCAACAGATATAATGGATATTACAGCTACATTCACACAAACGATGAGAAGACAAGAGTTTAAAAGAGCGCCGCTTCTTGATGACTCTGCTGGATTCCCAATTGGATACCAAAATTCTCCTAAAACACTTGAGAGAAATGTAGGAAGGAGGGGAGGATAATGAAAAAATTAATGTGGCTCATTCTGGCAAGTGTAGGAGTTGTTTTGATAGCTGGTGTTATCTTATTCTTTTATTTAGAAAATGAAGGTTGGTCAGGCAAAGTTAATAAAAATGATTTATTAGGGGGTTTCAGCAACAGCGAACAAGAAAGAATTGAAAGTGCTTTAGAAAATACAGACGAATACGGTTACTCAGAAGAACTTCCTATAATTCTTTCTGAATTTGAACTTGAAAAAGCGATTGAATTGTGCGACAGAGAAGTAATTGAAAACGCGATAAGCTGTTTCAAAACTCTTTCCATAGAAAAGCCGGAGAACAGAGAAGAAATATGTTCGCATATAAGTTTAGAGTTGTGCGACAAACCATCTGCAAGTCTGTATTGCGCAGAAAGTATAGATGGCCATAAAGAAGAATGCCTGCTCGGGATTCCTTCTTTTAGAAGATAATCTAAGACAACAAAATTTTAAAGTTTCTTTGTATTTGAAACTTTCCTCTCTCATCAAGAATTAGCTTGACTGAAAAAAGGTGTAGAAGATATTTTCAAATGAGACATAACAAAAAGTTTCAGAAATGTGGAAATGGTTATCGCTGTTCTCGATGGTTTGCATGTTGGTACTAAAACTGCCTGGGAATGTGAACTTGGATGAACCTACGCAAAGGAGTTCATCCAATTGGAACAAAAACAGGTAAGTCGATTGAGAGGTATTAGAATATTCGAGTGCATTTAGGTCGGAAGCATTGAGATTGCTGAGTGAGTAGAAAAGTTGAGAGAGATTGATAAAATTCAAAGAAGAAAGTTCAATATGAAATTATCTTCAGCTCTTTTATTTGTGAGAAGTGTTTGACATTCTTTGTGATTATTTGATTTACTTCGTTCGTTAAAAATATTCCTGCTATCATACAGTCAAATCGCCCAATTTCTTTTTTTTCTTTTTTCAGTCTCCAGAATATTTCAGCTGCTCTTTTTGAAGAAAATAAGTCTAATGGAAAAAGGAAAATTTTATTGAAAAATTCATCATAGTATTTTTCCTCGTTAATATACAATTGATCTTTCAGATCCAACCCAAAAAATATTTCTTGGTGACTCATAATCGTGGCCGCAAATGGTTCATTTGATTTTTCTATTACTTTTTTGATATTCGGTTCGTTTTTGAAAATATCAATTATTGCAGTTGTATCGAGACCTATCATTTAAACCTCTTTTCAAATTCTGCTTTAAATTCTTTCATCCTTTTTTCTCTTTCTTTCCAGTTTACATTTTCTTCCTTTAAAGCACCAAAAAATTTCATTATGGCCTCTTTGCTACCTTTTTTTTCTTGCTGTTTAAACTCAAGAATCACATCTGAGAAACTCTTATCATTATTCTTTAACTTCCTAAGAAAATCATATGCTTCTCTTCTTATTGAAATGTTTATACTTACCATATGAGTACATAGTACACGTGCATATATAAAACTTCTGGTAATCACCAGCTCTTCTTCTCGGCAATTATAAAATCTCCTTCTGTTTTCGGCGCGTTTGCGAAAAACCTTTTTCTGAAATCAGGCTCTGCCTCGAGTCCTTCGCCTTCTTCGCGAAACCCGCCGACTTTTTTCTTTTCCTTTTTCGGAGAAACTTTGACTTTCTCCAACGCCTTGGCGAAGTCGTCCATGATTTGTCTCGCCTGTTTTTGAATTTCTTGTTTTTCCATTGTAAGATTAATGTGAGAAAGGTTTTAAAGTTATGGAAACCCTTAAATAATTAGTTTTCTTTCAGTAAAAATGGAAGCAATTCACAGCTATCGGCATGTCATTGATAAGAAAACTGCGATGAAGTTTGAAGAAAGTTTGAGAAGAGTTTTAGAAAGAGGGCCGCCTCAAAAGTTAGTTTTTATTGGGTTGTCCGAAAGTTCGAAACCCATAATTATAATTTCGTCTCCTTTTTTTATTAGGTGGGCTGCTGCACCATTCATGCATATTATACCAGAATTTCTTTTTCCAACTATCACATAGGTCTCTAATCTAGCGCCATTAGTGTTGTCAACAACGAGAACTTTTTCTCCTGGAAAAAATCCTGATTTTTCTATCAGAGCTTGATCTATTTCTATACTCCCGACATAATCTAGATTTGCGTCTGTAACAACTGCTTTATGAATCTTAGAGCGTAATATCCATCTCATTTTTATCTTCTCCTGACTCAGTTTTATATCTCAATCCCATCTTCAACAGCCTGTTTGATAACGCCAATTTGTTTTTTCTTTTTTTCAAATTCCTCAGGGGTTAAACAAATAATGTCTATGTCTTGAGGATAATCCCACATTAGATAAAATTCAGGAGATCTCTTGTAAGATACTTTATCTTTAAAATCCTCCGAGATTATAATTATATCAACGTCGCTATTCTCTTTAGATTTTCCTGTTGCTTGAGAGCCAAACAAAATCGTTTTCTTTATATTTGTGACTTTTTTTGCTTTTTCAAGAAAAGTTCTTAAATTATTTATAATTTTAGTTTTTTCTCTATCCAAGATAAAACCTCCTCTGCTATGTTAACAAAATCTTGAACGTCAGATAAAGTAAATTCTTCTGCTGGAATTTTTTGAGAAACGTCTGGATAACGAGTCCGCTGATAAACTGGCTCTAAGGTTGAAATCTTTCTTAATAAACTATCAGAAAGTTCTAACTCTTTTCCAAGAATCGATATACTATGAGTTTTTTTTAATTTTTTATATTTCTGTATATACAATGCTTTTAGAGATTTTTCCACTGTCTGTTGGCTAAGGAAAGCTGCAACGTCCAACCTATTCCCCTCTAAATTATATTCTGCCGACTTCAAATCATGTTTAGCTTGCTTCCACCAATTACTTATTTCTTCTTCCATATCACTTCTTACCCTTCTTCTTGACGTCGACCTTGATATGAACCTCGTCCAGCTGTTCTTGCTTGACGTTTGAAGGCGCGTCCATGAGGAGGTCTTGTGCCGCTTTGTTCTTTGGGAAAGCCATTACTTCTCTTAAGTTCGGCTCGCCGATTAGCACCATGACAATTCTTTCTATTCCCAAAGCGATTCCGCCGTGCGGAGGCACGCCGTATTTGAAAGCAGTGAGCATGTGTTCAAAATATTTTTTGTCCTCGTCGTCAAATCCAATCAGCTCGAAAATTTTCGACTGAATGTCTGCCTTGTGAATTCTTATCGAACCGCCGCCGACTTCGTAGCCGTTCAAAACAAAATCGTGCTGATATGCCTTTACCTTGCCAGCTTCTTTCTTATTAAGATATTTCCAGTGTTCTTCTTTCGGCATCGTGAACATATGGTGTTTCGGAGCGAAATGTCCTTTCTCCATCTCCTCTTCGAAGAGTGGAAAATCAACAATCCATGCGAAAGCAAGTTCGTCAGGGTCGTTCTTATCTTTTCTCAAATCCGGTTTGTCGCTTCCGTATTTTTTCACGACCTCACTATAATTCAGGCGCGGAAATTTTTCAAATGTCAGTTTTTTTCCCGGAAAAATTTCCCTGACTATTTTAACGAACAATCTTTCTATAACGTCGAGAATATCCTCCTGCTCGACAAAGGACATCTCGAGGTCAAGTTGATAAAATTCTCCTGGCGAGCGGTCGGCTCTTGCGTCTTCGTCTCTGAAACAGGGAGCGATTTGGTAATATCTGTCAATGCCTCCGACCATGAGCAATTGTTTATACTGCTGTGGGCTTTGAGGCAAGGCGTAAAATTTTCCAGGGTGAATCCTCGACGGGACTATGAAATCTCTCGCACCTTCAGGAGATGACTTTGTCAGCATCGGTGTTGCAATTTCGACAAACTTCTCCTCGTCGAGAAACTCGTGAATCTTTTTCAAAACCTTGTGTCGCAGATAAAGATTTCTCTGCATCTTCACGCCTCTTAAATCAAGATAGCGCCATTTCATTCTGACATCTTCATTAACGCTCGAGTCGCCGACGCTGAAAGGCAAGGGCAGGCACTCGCTTAGAATCTCAACTTTTTCTGATGAAACCTCAACCTGTCCCGTCGGAAGTTCTTTGTTCTCTGTCCCTTTTTTTCTCTCCTTAACCTGTCCTTTAACGAGAACGCAATATTCTGGTTTGAGAGAATGACTTCCTTTTAGTATAACCTGTGTTTTCCCGAACCTGTCCCGCAAATCAATAAAAGATAATTTGCCGTGCTCACGAATCGTATCGACCCAACCGGTAAGAACAACATTGTCTCCGACGTTCTTCTTGCTCAACTCACCGCAATTATGTGTCCTCAACATCTCATCTGTAAAGATACTAAGTTTTTAAGGGTTTTGTCAATCAAAAAATAAAAATAAATTATTATCTATTTATCTGTCTCTGCGTTTAGAAAAACATTCTTTGCAGTAAACTGGTTTGCCTTCCGTTGGCTTGAACGGGACTTCGCATTCTTTTTTGCATTCAGAACAAACTGCTTTGTGCCAATCTTTTGGACCGAACGAACGTCTAGGCCCGCCGTTTCCGCGATTTCCGAAACCAGAACTTCTTCGTTCAAAATCTCTACCGTTTCCGTCTTGCTCTCTCATTTCTTACCTCCTGCGTTTTTATTGAGGTTAATATGTAATAGTCGAGATAATCATAGGTTTTAAACCTTTGCAAAGTGGTTTTTGCTACAAGGCCATTTCTCTGTAAACCATCTTTCTCGAGAAATCCTTGAACTTTCCCCTCTTAATAATATCGTTAAGTTTTTTGTCTCTTATCGGTGCAAAGCCGAGTTTGTCGTAGATTTGATTTGCTCTTTTTTCTCCTGGGTCGTTTGAAGTATATAATCGCAACCATTTTTTCCCAGCTTTTCTTGACTTATCTATCGCAAATTCAAGAAGTGCTTTTCCAACTCCCCTGCCTCTAAATTCAGGAGAAACACAATACCAACCAAGCCAATACGATTCTTTCTCTCCGTAAGCATGTGTGTAAAGCCCGACAATTCCTACAACCTTTTTTTCACTAACGGCGACCCAATATCTAAGATATTTCACATCAAACTTTGCATAAAGTTTTTTATTCTTCTCTGGATTTAAACTGGCTTTCAGCCATTTAGGAGGATAATCTATGTCTTTTTTTTCTGAATGAAAGACATCCAAAAGTAGAGAAGATGCTTCGTCAACATTTTTCTTATTTAGTGAAATAATCTTCATTTCACCATCTTCTCCAAAATTTCCATTGCCTTTTTAGCGTCGATTTTTCCCTTGAATTGTTTCATAATCAAACCCATATATGCCTTTGCACTTAGACCTGGTTTCTCCTTAACAAACTTGGAAATCTCTTCCTCCAGCTCGTCGTCGGAAAGTTTCTCTGTCTTGAGCGAGTTTTCTAATTTCTCGCCTGAAACAATTTTTTCCATGATTGTCTTTATATCTCCTTTTGATATTTTATTTTCTGTCAGAACTTCGAGAATCTTTTCTAATGCTCTTTCATTTAGAATGTCATTAATCTCTTTCATTGATTTTGCTGTCTTTGCAGAAATGTCTCTTCTCCACAAAGTTGTCATCTTCGCAACCAGATTGGCATCTTTGTTGTAAACTCTCATTAAGGTTTCAAACTCGTCTAAATGTCCGTCGAGGATGAGATTAATAAGCTCATCTGTCAGTCCTTTCTTTTTCAGTTCATCTCTGATTTCGTTTTTCAATTTTGGAAGTTGTTTTTTTATCTTGTTTATCCTTTCTCTTGAAATTTTCAACAAGGGCAAGTCGGTTTCGGGATACATCCTTGCTCTTCCTGGAGAAGGCCGCAGAAAATTCGTCGAGCCGTCGGGAAGTGAGTTCCTGACTTCGCCTTCTTTTTTGCCTTTTTTTAATTCTTCTTTTTGCCTTTCTATCTCTTTTTCAATTGTTGTTATCATTGTTCTTGGCTCCTGAAATCCTTTTATCTCGGCTTTGTCGTGTCCGCGAATGCTTACATTTACATCCTGCCTGATTGTTCCGATTCCTCTCCTGACTTTGCACGCTCTCAAAATTTCCCCAATCTTCAAAGCGGCTTCTTTCACTTGTTCCGGAGAATTCATCGTCGGCGCTGTTGCAATTTCAATCAGAGGTATTCCAAGCCTGTCAAGACGAAAGGTAACTTTATCACTTCCTTTTTCTGAGACAAGGCGGGCAGAGTCCTCTTCCAGCGCAACGCTTTCAACCGGAACTTTTCCAAAGCTTGTTTCGATTTCTCCGGAATGCGCGATTAGTGTAGTTCGCTGAAAGCCGCTTGTGTTGGAGCCGTCGATGACTGTTTTTCTCATTATCTGAACAACTGGATAAATCTCGCAGTTTAACAAAAGGGAAATCTTTATCGCTTCGTTCAACGCTTCTTCGTTGATTTCTTTTGGAGGCTCTTCATCAAGTTCCACAAGGCAGGTTGTGTTGTCGTATCCCTGATATTCAAACTCCTTGTTCAATGAAGCTTCATACTCAACCGCAGCGTCGATATCTCCTGTCTCGCCGGCGACTTTATGCAATCTTCTCTTAACAATAAAGTCTGGCACTTCCTTTCTCAAATACGATGGACAGCGGCAAAACAATTTTCCTGTGTCTAACTGCTGATGAATTTCCAATCCTACTTTCAATCCAATTTTATTATAATCCATTAATATCATTGGAAAACAGATATTTTAAGTTTGTTGATTCAATCTATAGTGAACCAACTAAGTTCAATGCAGAACTAAAGTTCCGCAAGTCCTCGCTCTTCA
>JACQLL010000030.1 GCA_016234025.1 Candidatus Pacearchaeota archaeon
ACTTTATCTTTTACGACGTAACCGGCATAAAACATTATTCCAAACAAGAAAACAAAAGAAACCGATATAAAAAGATAATCTAAAAATTGCTTTTTCTCCATCGTAAAAAACAAAAGTTTTTAGAATATATAAACTTACTGTATTTATGGAATACAAACCGAGTAAAGAATTCTCCCTGCTCAACATAGACAAGCCTTCAGGGCCGACTTCTTTTCAGGTATCTCAATTTATCAGGAGAAGATTAAATCTAAACAAAACCTCCCACATGGGAACTCTTGATCCGCAAGTTTCAGGAGTTTTACCAATTACATTAGGCAGAGCTTGCCGCTTGTCTGACTACTTCATGCATAAGGAAAAAGAATACGTCGGAATAATGCGCCTTCATTCTGAAGTTGAAGAAGATAAGCTCAAACAAAAAATCAGGAATTTCATTGGAAAGATAACGCAGCTTCCTCCGGTACGCTCAAGGGTGAAACGTGCCATTCGTGAAAGAGAGGTCAAATCATTCGAAATTTTAGAAATAAAAGGCAAGGACGTTTTGTTCAAAACAGAAGTTCAGGCAGGGACTTACATTAGAAAACTATGCGACGACATCGGCAGGTCGTTGGCAGAGCAATCGAGAAAAGCGACATTACAAGACCTGCCGACTGGCGATAGCAATCGCTTAGTCGAAAAAAAAATCGGCGGCGCGCACATGCTCGAACTAAGAAGAACAAAAGCAGGAATCTTCGACGAAAAAACGGCAATAACACTCTACGAATTTGAAAAAGCCCTCAAGGAAAATTATCTGGACAAATATCTCATCCCTGCCGAAGAGGCAATAAAAAAAGTTCTTCCTTCTGTTCAAATAAAAAAAGACAACCTCAAACAAATTTTAGTCGGAAAACCATTAATGAAAGATGACTTCACCGATAAAAAACCTCAAGAAGAAAAATTCGCAGCTTTTATCGGAGAAAGATTTATAGGCGTTTATCGCAAAATAAATGAAGGAGACATTCTCGCGAAAGCAGAGTTTGTGTTTAATTAATTTAAATTAAAATAAATCTAAAAGTTTATATATCCAAGAATTTCTAAACAATCATGGCAGAAATGAAACAGAGAACGATCACAGCAACACAAATAGTCGAACACGAAGGAAGAAAATTAGTCTCTTCTCTTTTCGGCCCAGGCACCTATCTCGCAAATGTTAATGCAATGCAGACAATACGTTACAGCTCTCCGGAATTTCCCAATCAAGGAATTATTTTCTCTCCAGCAACTATTCCGCGATCTATTTCAGGAGCAGTTCAAAATCCTAAAAGAACAAAAGAGGAAATTCTCGACCCGAGATGGCTGCAGTTAGGACCTTATGTGAGGGCGTCAGAAGGAGTTTTTCTGAATCCTCCGAGAGAAAATGGAAAATTTGTAACAGATGAAAGAACTCTTAACTCTTATCTAAAAGGAACTGAAAAAGTCAATGGAATCTACGTCGTGAGAAATAGAGAAGAACTTAGAGATTTCGCTTTCGTTCCAGGAGACACATACGAACTTGGAGAACAAGAGCACGAAACATTTTTAGAATCTGGTTTAGCCCTCGGTTTTGAACACACTCAAGAAGAAGTAAAAAGACTTCAAAAAATATTTAATTCAGGACTATATCCTCGAGGAGTTTTTGTTTATGATAGTTTCAAACCCACTAATAAAAAAGGAAAAACAGACTTAAGGGTTGCGAGTCTGCATGCCTACAGGGACTTAGATGACTACAGGTTGTACGTCCGCGGCTTCAACTGGAACGACAACTACGGCTGTGCTTTTGGGGTGTTTGATGCTGGCGAAGCCTTTCTTTGAGCCAGCGCGTAAAATTCCCGAACCAAGATTTTATACAGAAGAAGCTATCTCTCAAGTTTTAGAAGATGCAGGTTTCGCAGAAGCAAGAGAGATTGTTCTAAAAAATTTAAAAAAGTAAACCACAACCTTTATAACTTCCTTCCTTTCTAAATTTACATGAATGCGTTAATAGAGCTCACAAACGTCGAGAAATACTACGAGATGGGAGAAGCAATAGTCAGGGCAGTAGACGGAATCTCAATCAAAATCGAAAAGGGCGACTTCGTTGCAATCATGGGACCTTCCGGTTCCGGGAAATCAACATCGATGAACCTCGTCGGCTCTCTCGACCTCCCGACATATGGAAATATCTATCTCGATAACAAAAACATCGCACACCTCGACGAATCACAATTATCACAAATCAGAGGCAAAAAAATTGGCTTCATCTTTCAAAGCTTCAATCTAATTCCAAACCTGACGGCAAAAGAAAACGTAATGTTGCCGATGATTTTCCAGAACACGGAAAAAGAAGAGCGAGAAGAAAAAGCAGAAGAACTGCTAAAACTCGTCGAATTAGAAGACAGAATGGACCACTATCCAAGCCAATTATCAGGAGGACAACAACAACGAGTTGCAATCGCCCGCGCATTGGCAAACGACCCCGAAGTCATTCTCGCCGACGAGCCGACAGGAAACCTCGACACAAAAACCGGCGAAAGAGTAATGCAGTTCTTAGACAAATGCAATAAGGAAGGCAAGACAATAATTCTGGTAACTCACGATGCCGAAGTCGCTCTCAAACACGCCAAAACAATCTACTGGATGAAAGACGGCAAAATCGACAAGGTCACGAAGAAGAAAAAATAATCAGACACTATTTTTCCAAACAGCTCAACGAAAATACTTTCTCTTTCCATAAAAACATCTATAGTCAACAAACTATAACGAGAGACCAAAATATTTCTCCATTGTTTTTTGTTCTCTCGAATACCTCAAGAATGCTGACAGTTGCATTCTTGACGGCCCCGAGAACCTGCGCAAAGCAGAAAAGGTTCTCGGTGTAGCAACTGACAATTTG
>JACQLL010000031.1 GCA_016234025.1 Candidatus Pacearchaeota archaeon
CGCAATCAACGCAACAAAACTTGAAAGATTTTATAATCTGTCGGTTAATAATTATCAAAAAACAAAATCTCTTTTCAAAATAAAAAATAATTACTACGTTAACTTTTCCGGCAATGTGAACGTTTCAGGTTTGGAGATTGACGGCATTGGTCTCTCCGGTGAAAATTCTAATAATCTCGTCAGCGTTACGAGAATAACAAACTACAATAACGAAATAATAACTATAGAGGCAGATGTTTGGAACTAAGATAAAAAAAAGAGGTGCATTTTTCAGTACAGATGCTTTAGTCGCACTGATAATAATTTTTTCTGTTGTCTTGATAGCTTATCCGATAAAAAAAGAGGCGGTCTCTGAAACAGAAATACATTATGACTTGCTAAACACTTTGTCTTCTCTGAAAGTCGGAGAAAGCCAAATTCCTTATGTTCAGAATTTAATTGCCGACGGGACGATTGTTAATCTTAATAATTCTCTGCTTGAACAGGCAGGAGAGTTTTACTCCACCGACACAGCACAGGCAAGAGATTTCCTTAATTCAGTGGTTTCAGAAATAGACACTAACAGAAACTTTGGAATCTGGTTTGGAAATTCTTTGATTTACGTGAACAATGCGAGCTCAATCGAGGAAGCAAAAAAAGTCGATACCGCGAGGCAGGTTATATCGGGGATTAAAGAGGGAGAAGGAATATTTGGATTTTCTGCCCGTGCGTTTTTATTGAGTAACCTGCAGACAAAATACTTTTATTTTGGAGGTTATGTCGGAGACGGAAACATCTCGACTATTGTTAATTATAGTGGAAACATTTCTTCTGCGGAAATAGAAGTTGCGATAAATAAAGGTTTCGATTTGTATGTAAATGGAAACTACCTCGGAAACTATCCTGAATCGCCCTCTGACTTCACTCCGGCAAAATACAATATATCTACGGAGTTTTTTAACTCCGGCGAGAACCTCTTCGAGATAAACGGCGATGGAATTTATATCGCCGGAGGATTTTTGAAAATAATTTATAGAAGCGAAGTCGAATTTTCTCAGACAGAGAGATATAATTTTCCCGGTATCGAAGGCGCAATCAACTTATATGACGGCTTTTATGTCCCGGGCAATTTAACAAATCTGGAGATACTTCTGCATATCAATAATAGTTTTACTCCGACTTTTCTGAATATAGGAAACGTAACCGTCTTCGAAAATGTTACAAACGACGAAGAAACAATATTAATAACCGACTCTGAACTTTCCTCCATGTTTGATTACGGAGCTCTAAGCGAGAGAACAATCCCGCTACGATTAGGAATAAAAAATAGTTCTGCCTTTAATCAGACAGGGAAAGCAGACGTCTTTTCTGTTACAGACCTTTCAGGAAGCATGAACGCATGCGCAGAATATTCTCTGCCTTTTATCTGCAATTACAACTGCACCGACGGGAATCAGAGAAGTTGTCAGGTTAACGACCCCTCGGAATGCACAGGAAATGTCTGCGGCGGAACTTGTCCCGGACCATTTGGTCATTATCTATCCTGCGACGCGACAAGTTTGGATTTAGCGAAAGAAGCAAATAATGTTTTCATAGACGTTCTCCTTAACTCTTCAGAAAACAGAGTCGGACTGGTCGGTTACATCTCTTACGTTCCGCCGTTTAGATATCATGAACTATCTCAAGACGACGTCTCACTAAAAAATTCCGTCGCGGCGTGGACTGCTAACGGCGGAACCTGCATTTGCTGTGGAGTCAACAAAGCAGTAGAAGGAATGCTCAATGACTCTGACAATGAAACATCAAAATCAATGGTCGTAATGAGCGATGGAGTCGCTAACAATCAATGCGCTCAACAAGGAACAGGTACACCCCAAGGAGACTCAATCCAGTCGGCTTGCGATGCTTATGAGAATAACATAACAGTTTACACGATTGGATTCGGGCCGGGCGTTGACGAAACGACTTTGCAGGCAATGGCTGACTGCGGAAACGGAGCTTATTATTACTCAAATATCGACGAGCTGTCTGAAATTTACCAACAAATAGCCGAGATAATAATAGCGAAATACACGCAGCAGACAATCGAAATCAGCGAGGGCGTTTATACCTCTCTTTATCCTGATTCATATATTCTATTTTCTTACGATTCTCTACGGCCCTCTTACGGACTCGTACTAACTTTAGAAAAGCTATTTGATGATGCCGACTCCGGAAGTTTTTCTGTCCCAGACGACGCATCATTTATCGAGACAAAAATCGCTTCTTATTCCGGCCCGAGATGGACAGGCGAAGTAACAATCAACGACTTGGAAGTTTACAATTTAGATAATTACGGAGAAGAGTACACTTATCTCGGAGACCCTTACTTCATCAACGTTCCGTCTTATATTCCAATCCCCGGACAGACAAATGTCGTAAATCTTACAACCGGTGTCTCGCCTCTCAACAAAACAGGCGGCTCTTCATCAAATAAAATAATTTACACTGTCGCGAGAAACGTTAGTGCCTTCTCCCCGATATTATCGACGGCGCAGGGATGCAACTGGCGAATACAATTTGAGGACGACAGCGAAATCGAAGTCATAATTCCTGAAAACTATTCAGACGGAAATCAGTGCACTTATCTGGAAGGGAGCACCGGAGAAGTGGCGAACGAAAATGACGCATATGAAATAGCTGTGAGAAATTTACTAAGAGATCTCGACTTTGATTCAAACGGCAAGATAGATGTTAAATTTTCAGAGCAGGAACTTAAGGTTTCAACAGATGAGGTAGTAGGAATACCGTTCACATGGGCAACGGAGGTGCAAATCAGAACATGGGTTTAGAAAATAAAAAAGGAATATTCTTCACTTCTTTAGCAATCGTAATACTCTCAATTTTCTTATTTACTATCTTGTTTTTTTCTTCCGTAGGCAAAAGAAGTTCAATCGAAAAAAGAGTTGAAACTCTGGACGATTTTGTTTTCTCCGTCGAGGAAGACCTTCCGCGGCAACTTAAAATATCAGGTTTTAGAACAATCTTCTTGCTTGAGCAGAAAATAACCAGCGAAGGAAATTATATCGATGATTTGGATTCTGTTTTTCAGGAAATATTTTTTAACGGAAGCATCGACGGGAAATCGGAACAAATAATGATGGGCGCAACTTTTCCTGATATTTTGCAGACATTGCAGGAAAGAGCGGCAAAAGTAAATGCGAATGTGACGATTCTAAACCCTGTTGTCTACTTGAGCCAGAGCGATCCATGGAACGTAAAAGTCGAATTCTCGGCCAATCTTTTAATCGAAGACAAAAGCAACCTCGTGCTTTGGAACAAAACCTCGCCAATCATAGCTCTTGTCTCTGTGGAAAACTTCAACGACCCGCTTTATCTCGTCAACACAAATGGACTAATTGTCAATCAGATTAAAAAAACGCCTTATGATAACTTTGTTTTGGGAGATGACGTCTCTAATCTATCATCCCATATAGAATCCTCTTTTTATATTTCTTCTCCGACGGCGCCAAGCTTTCTTGATAGATTGCAGGGAATAAACTCTCCAAACGCAAACGGAATTGAGTCGATAGTAAATCTTCAGGAGCTCTCTTCTCAAGGCATTCCTTTAACAGAAAAATCAGCCGTTGATTACATTTACTTTTCACAATCAAATCCTTCTTTTTGTCAGGTTCAGCCATCCGGACTGCCATCTTGGTTAAGAATTGACGACGCCCATCTTGGTGTTTATCAGGTCTCCTGTGTTTAGAAAGAGATTACCTAAACATTCGAGATGGAATCTCTAATCGTCAAGAACTTCGGTTCTTGAGTTCCGTCGAGATTTAGTTGAGAAATCTTGAGGTTTCAAATTGACGACGTAACAAAAGAGAACTATGTTCTCGAGCATTTGAACTCTCGCGAGTTTGCGTGAGCTTCAAGGTATTAAACTCAATTAAGAATAACAAAATTCTTTCACCGGAACCTTTTCAGTCGAGAAAATGCAATTAAAATCGCCGTCTGCATCTTCGCCTTCAATTATAAAAGAATACTCAAAAGATTCCGTCTCTCTTGAAGAGACATTTTTCTCAACTATAATCGACTGGAATTCCTGCCCTGTCTGCTCATTGATAATCTTTATCTTAACGGAGAACAAATCGCTGACCTCGTAGTCAAGATTTTTAACTTCGACAGAACAATCAACTTTTTTTTGCACGCATGTTTCATCGTAAGATTCACATTCTGAATTCGTCGCGAAATTCTTCATCGAATAAGATATCTGCTTTTCAATGCAGCCGCCAACGACAGGAATCGTTTGTTTCGATTCTGCAAAGTCAGAACCTTCGTTGTCTTCTTCATTTATAACATCTTCAGATTGAGGAGCCGCATTTCCAATCTCATTCTCTGTTTGAGGATTTGCTTTTTCTTTTAATTTGATTAGCTCATTAAAAGGAGTGTCAGAAACCGCTAAGTAAAATACCACTAATAGAATAATAACGATAAGAATTAGAACAGGCATTTTCATTAAATATTGAGAAATCTAAATTTTATAATTGTTTCCTTTGTTACGTTGCTGCACTCCTCTTCATTGAACAACGAAAATCTTTATATAGTGAGTTGTTTTGATATTAGACATGATAACAAGCAAAAGGAGGTCAACATGAAAAAGAAAGGACAAGCGGCTTTGGAGTTCCTGATGACTTATGGTTGGGCGATTCTTGCTGCCATAATTGCTATCGGCGTTTTAGCTTACTTCGGCGTTTTCAGTCCAGGAAAGTATATCACTGGTTCTGCTGTCGTTAATCCTCCGTTCTATGTTAATGCGTGGAACGTTCAGGCAGATACAGGAGCAGGAAGTTCTGGTGTTACAATGGAATTGAGAAACAACGGCGGAGAGGACTATGAGATACAAAGCGTCGACGTCACTGGATGTGGAACAGTTTCTACTATAACGCCTATCGCTGCTGGTGCAACTGCAACTTTTATAGTTGATTGCGGAGTTGGTGCTTTGAATGCGGGAGAAACTTTCAAAGGCGATGTTACGATAACATACCAAAAAACTAATAGCAATGTAGATTTGACATCGTCAGGAACCGTTGCAGAAAAGGTTACTGCTTAAACTTATTTATTTTTTATTTATTTTATTTTATGTCAAAGTTGCATCCATCCACGCATTTAAGTGCGTGGTTTTCTGCATGAGCGGCTTTGAGCACCTCAAGAATTCTGACGATTGAATTCTTGACGGACATTAAAAATTAAAAATTTTTGAGCTCCCAAAGTCCTAACAAACTGCGGACTTTATAACGAGAGACCAAAATATTTCTCCATTGTTTTTTGTTCTCTCGAATACCTCAAGAATGCTGACAGTTGCATTCTTGACGGCCCCGAGAACCTGCGCAAAGCAGAAAAGGTTCTCGGTGTAGCAACTGA
>JACQLL010000041.1 GCA_016234025.1 Candidatus Pacearchaeota archaeon
ACCTTTCAAGTTTATCGTTAAATCAAAAGTACTTTTGATTTAACGATAAACTTGAAAGGTTTTACGATAGAAAAGTCGACAACTTTATTTTTTTCATCAAGCCAGACGGCGAGAAAATTAAAAAAAACAAAAAAGGAATGAATCGAACTATTCTTGTCCCCGAACTCAAACAGGAGATTTTTTGTTTTTGAGGTTTTTAACATCAATCCAGAAAATTTGCCAAGAACTGAAGTTCTTTCAACATTAACTTCAACAATCTTCCCCTGAAAGTTTATTTTCATTTTAATAAGGTTTTTATATTTACAATCTTTATATACGTATGGCTTTGGATATCTCTATAAATTCGCCGGAATTTATATTTCTTGTTGTTCTTTTTTTAGTTATAGCTGCGATTATTGTTCTTAGCCTGATAGAGAGAAGATTAACAAGAAAAGTAGAAACTCATTCACACAGCGAGATATTTCTTAGAAAATTGCGTTTAATAGAAAGACAGCCTTCTAATGAGGCAATTGAAAATCTTGATAAATTGTCTCGGACTTTTCTTGCTCATCGATACGGCGTAAACCACTCGGCTCAATATTCTGAACTCATAGAAAAATTCATCGAGAGGAAAAATATCCGTGCTGCGGATTATTGCGAGTCAATGCAGAGAGTTCTTTATTCAGGAAGCGAAATTAATAAAGAGAGAATAATTGCCCTCTCGAAAAGATTAGAAACTTTCATTATGGAACAAAAAAGAAGGGAGAAAACTAAGGAAACTCAAAAACAGAAACTGAGATATCTTAGCGAATTATTCTTTAAACTATCGAGGGAAAATAAAAATTTAAATCAATTGAGACACTTTAACGTTGAAAGTGAATTGAAGCAATTCTTTACTTTCGGAAAGCGATTCCACCAGGAATATAAAGAAAGAAATCATAAGCCAAGAAAAATAAATGTAGTTCAGCATACGGTTCATAAAATAAATTATAAAAAAGTCAGACACAGAAAAAAGGAGCCTTTTCATCACAGACATATAAGAAGTATCGACGATATGGAAAGGGTCAAGTACAAATTAAACACTTTGCGAAACGTTAATTAATTCATGGAATTACCCTGTATCTGGTGTTCAATAAAATGTATTCGATGACAAAGAGCAGTAATCCTGCTAATGTCAGGTAATTTGTTAAATCAAACGAAACTTTCTTTAGTTTTAATTCCAGAATTTCAGAGAATGATTCTTTTAATGAACTTTCATCCATCGCTCTAAAATATCTGCTTTCGGTATTGTGCGCCAAGGCCATTAGTGCTTCTTCGTCGATTCTTGAAAATCCGTAACTCGTTGTCCCGCCTTCTTCGGTTCCGATTCCGACGGTGTGAACAAAAATCGCATTTTCGTTTGCGTAATCTATTGCTTCGTCGATTGTTCCTATATTAATTCTTCCGTCGCTTAATAAAATTACTGATTTCGCTTCCTCGTTTCTTAAGAGATTTGCAGAGGTTATTACCGCTTCACTAAGATCACTTCCGCCTATCGAACTTAGTGGTATTGAACTAACGGATTGTTTCAGAAGATTTTTGTCATTTGTTATGTCATTCTCGATAAAAGCATTTCCGGAGAATGAAATTATTCCTATCCTTGTTCCGGCGGGGACGGATTCAATAAAATCCATCGCTGAATCTTTTGCGACTTCAAGCCTGTTTGGCGGAAGGTCGTCGGCACTCATACTTCTTGAGGTATCGATAGCAATGATGTAAGATGATTCACTCGAAAAAAGAGTTCTTTCTATTCTCGTTCCAGAAAGTGAAAGAGTCATCAGTAGTATAACTGCAATTGTCATAGAAAGCACAGTTATATTTTTTGATAAGAGTTCTATTCCTCGAATTCTTGCTATCGCATCAAAATTTGCGAATCTGATTGCGCGGCTTTTTTTTTGTTTTAACGTGAAGAAATGGACAAATATAATCAAAGGTATAACGGCAAGTAATGCAAGGTAAAAAGGTCTCACAAACGTGACACTCATCTTTTCCCTCCTGACTTCTCAATTCTGCCTTTCAAAAACTCTGATAGTATCGGAACAAATCGTTGATTAGTAATCAGACGCAATAAATCGATATTACTTTTCCTGCACGTGTCTTCCAGAAATTTGTCCTGTTTTTGAGCTATGCTCTCGTAGGTTCGTTTCGCTATGCGTGGGTTTATAATTGCCTGTTCATTTGTTCCAGGGTCTTCGATAATAATCTCCTGAGAAAAGTCAGGCAGAGAAATATCAAGAATATCCTTGACCATTAAAGCTAATGTCTCAAACTTTTTCGCCATTAAAGATAGTTTCTTTCCAGATTGCTCATCTAAAGACAGGAAGTCGGAAACTACGACTATCGAGGAAACGTCTTTCTGCAGATAATTTAGAACAAATTCCAGAGATTTATTTATGTCAGGTTTTCCTCCGTATGTTTTCGGGTCTAGTAGTTTTTCTATAAAAATATGAAATTGTTTAATTCCTCCTCTCGGTGCAAAGTAATCTTCGTTTTTCCCGCCGAAAAAAGCAAACCCGATTTTATCGCCGGAAGTTATAATTAAATACGCCAGTGATGCCAGAATCTCCGAGGCATACTCGCATTTCAACTTTTCAGAAGAACCGAACACCATGTTTTCTCCGTTGTCAACTAAGAAAACAACCTTCAAATTTTTTTCATCCCTGTATTTTCTCAATAAACTTTTATTTGCTCTAACACTGGCTTTCCAGTCAATTAAATCTGCGTCGTCACCTTGTGAATATTCTCTGTAACTATCGAATTCAAGACCTTTGCCTCTTAATATGATATTGTATAATCTTCTTTTTAGTATAAACTCTTTCATTACGAGCCGGAACTCTGCTATGCTTCCTGCAATGTCGGCGTTTAAAGATTTTTGACTTGCCATTTTCAGAATGAGTGTATACTTTTAACCGCCTCTTCAATTATTTTTTCGGTATTAATCCCTTCTGCCTGAGCACGGTAAGAGAGTATTATTCTATGTCTTAAGACGTCGTATAAAACTTTATCTACGTCTTTTGGCAATACGAAATTTCTTCCCTGAATCAGCGCTTCCGCTTTTGCGGCGATGAACAAATTAATGCTTGCACGCGGCGAACAACCGAGCTCAATATATTCTCCGTGTTTAAAATCCTTTTCTCTTGTCTTATAGACTATTTTTAAAATGTAGTCCTTTATTTTTTTGTCGAGATAAATTTTATGCGTTGCTTCCTGCATTTGTTTCAATCTACTTGGCGACGCAATCGACTTTAGAGGAATTTCTTCGAATTTTTTGAAGGTGACATTTTCTTCCATTACTCTTTCTTCTTGTTCTTTCTTAGGATAACTAAGTATAATCTTGAAGATAAATCTGTCGACTTGTGCTTCGGGAAGGGAGTAAACTCCTTCTGTCTCAAGAGGGTTTTGGTTTGCCATCACAAAAAATGGCTCCGGCAATTTGAATGTATTTCTTCCTATTGTAACTTGCTCTTCCTGCATGGCTTCAATCAAAGCTGATTGCGTTTTCGGCGGGCTTCTGTTGATTTCGTCCGCTATTATGAAATTAGAAAAAATAGGCCCCTTGATAACTTCAAATCCTGTCTTTGGGTTGTAGCTTGTCAGACCGGTTATGTCCGTCGGCAGCAAGTCGACCGTAAACTGAATTCTCTTTACGTCACATCCACTGACTTTCGCGAGTGATTTTATTAAAAGAGTTTTTGCTATTCCCGGAACTCCCTCAAGAAGAACGTGCCCTTTGCATAAGACAGCACGCAGAAGAGCGTCGACGACTTCGTCGTGGCCGAAGAACGCCTTTCCTATTTCTCTTTTCATTTCATTCAGAATCTTATTATATTTTTTTACATCTTCCAATCTAAGTTTCGGAGAGTCTATATTTTTCATGCTCACCTCTTTAGTATTTGTGTAAAATTGTTATTAAATGTTTTGTTGTCGGACGAAGGGTTCGCTTTGCTCACGCGATTTTAACAGAAAAATAAATTCACTTTTGTCTAAAGAGTTCCTGTGCGGTATCATCGAGGGATTTTTTTATGTCTTCAAATTCTTTATTACGGACTGCAGAAATTTTATCATAAGCTCTTTCAGTTAGTTCTTCATATTTTGCCTGCCACGAAGCATAATCTTCTATTCTTTCTCTTTCAATCTTTTCCCATTTCCCATTAACTAAAACATTAATCTCATCTAAATTTCGCGCGTCTCCGTAACTATTTCCAAAACAATAATCCCAAGATTCTGAAACAAAAGTAATTCTGTTATCTAATTGAATATATAACCCTTCAGGAATTCTTTCAGTTGTGTAAACTTTAACTTTTGTATTATTATCCAGTTCAAGCTCAAGAGTTCCTTCTGAAGGTATGTTATCTAAAATATAACCTGCCTTTCTGTCCAACTCTCTGCCTCTTAAATATTCAGGACCACTAAAATGATTGTAAATGCCAAATCCTCCGGCGGTGATTAAGGCGCCGCCGATTAAACCCTTTAGTCCTTGTCTCATGCGTTTCCTCCCGATTCTCTTGCCGATATTTGCAGTCTCCCTGCCGATTTGTCTGACATTTTCGATACCTTCTCTTATCTTTAAACTTGTCCTCCCATGAATTTTACCTCCGCACGAAGGACAGATTCCTCCCTCGTCTCGTGAGACCCCTGTGAATCCTCTCGTGCACTCCTGATTACAACAATATTTGTATGCCATTGTTTCATAATCTAAACATAAAAGACTGCTTTAAAAAACTTTCTTTTCTTTTTCACTACCATCTTATAATAATTTTTCATCTTTTTTGTTATTCGTCGTCGGCTTTTGATATGTCAAGATTTATTTTTTGCGCAACACAAAGCAACCTTCGGTTCTTTGTGCCAAAAAATCCATCGGATTTTTAGGACTCACTACTTTAGTTCGTGAGAGACCAAGAATTTTTCAAATTTTCTTGGGGTATTTAAGAACGCAACTTCCTGCGTTCTTGACGACCAGACACGCCATACACCTTAGTGGTATCTTGACATTATGAAAGAAAAATTAAAATTTACACCTTTGCTTTTAGGTCGATGCAAACGCCTGCTGCGACTGTTGCTCCGGCATCTCTGATTGCAAAGCGCGACATGTGAGGGTTGACTGCCTGTGTTTCAAGGACAAGGTTTCCGATTGGTTTTATTCTTACTTTTGCGACGTCGCCGTTTTTCAGAAAGTCAGGACTCGCAATCTTCTCGCCTCCTCTTTGAACTTCTAACAATTCGATAAACTGGCAGGGAACTTGCGCAGTGTGAATGTGGAAAACAGGAGTGTATCCCTTTGCGATCACTGTTGGGTGTGAGATGACTGCTATCTGTGCGGTGAATTCTTCGACGACTTTCGGAGGTTTTGCAGCGTCGCAAATAACGTCTCCTCTTGCGACATCTTTCTTGCCGATTCCTCTCAAGTTGACTCCAACATTATCGCCGGGTTCTGCCATAGAAAGCGACTCATGGTGCATCTCAATCGTCTTTATTTCTCCCTCAATTCCTCTTCCGGTTCTTCCCGGTAAAATTATAATTTTCTGTCCGGGCTTCATCACTCCTGTTTCAATCTTTCCAACAGGAACAGTTCCAATTCCTTTAATTTCATAAGCATCTTGAATTGGCATTCTCAAGGGCAAGTTAGTCGGCTTTTCAGGCAGTTTGAAGTTATCAAATTGCTCGAGTACAGTCGGACCTTTATACCACTTCAAGTTCCCTTTTTCTTTAAGGTTATCATTTTTGAAACCAGAACATGGGATGAAGTTCATTTCAGCTGGCTTGTAGCCGGCTTGGACTAAAACAGCCGAAACATCTTTCTTGATTTTTTCGTATTCTTCTTCCTTGTATCCGACGGTGTCCATTTTGTTTATCAAAACGCAGACGTCGTTTACTCCCATTGTTTTCAATAGCCAGACATGTTCTTTTGTTTGAGGCTGAACTCCTGCTCCTTGTCCTGCTGCAACGACGAGGAATGCAGAGTCGGCTTGGCTCGCTCCTGTAATCATGTTCTTTATGAAATCCCTGTGTCCCGGAGCGTCGATTATGGTTACCTCATATTTTTGAGTGATTAATTTTTCATAAGACAAGTCAATTGTAACTCCTCTTTCTCTCTCTTCCTTGAATCTGTCCATGTAGTAAGCAAACTCAAATCCCGGTTTACCGTGCGCCTGCGCTTCTAATTTTAATTTGTCAAGTTTTTGCTGTGTTAGATTCCCGGCTAAGAACATCAAGTGACCTATAGTCGTACTCTTTCCGTGGTCGACGTGACCGACGAAAGCAACATTAATGACTGGTTTTGTCTTTGCCATTTTAGTTCGTGTCTATTTCTATTTTTGGTGGTATTTAAAACTTTCTGTTTCATAAGTTAAACGTAACAGATTTTGTATCCAATTCCGCTTTCTTCAGTCAGCTCTTCCATTAATTTTTCTATAAGACCTCTAAAATTGCTATTGGTTAAGTATGCGAGACCCTCGAGAGAAACACACCCTGTTTCAATAAATTTTCTTGTTTTTTCAAATATAGTGAACCAACTAAGTCTCTCGGTGTTGGTTCCCTAACACCAAGAATTCTGAAAGTTGAATTCTTGGATGCGCTC